>NZ_JBHYXZ010000065.1:0-34229 GCF_042752395.1 Actinosynnema sp. NPDC059335
ACGATCTCGGCCACGGTGCCCGCGCACGGCGTGGCGGTGTACCGGGTGTCGGGCGGCAGCCCGATCGCCGCCACCACCTCACGCCTGCGCGGCACCGGCTCGAACCGGTGCGTCGACGTCCAGAACTCCTCCACCGCGGCCGGCGCGGCGACCGTGCTGTGGGACTGCCACACGGCCGCGAGCCAGGCGTGGACCAGCTGGGCGGGCGGTGAGATCCGGGTCTTCGGCGACAAGTGCCTCGACGCGGACAACCAGGGCACCGCCAACGGCACCCGGGTGATCACGTGGAGCTGCAACGGGCAGAACAACCAGAAGTGGACGTTCGGCTCCGACGGCACCATCCGCAACGTCCACGCGGGCCTGTGCCTGGACGCCAACCAGGCGGGCACCGCCAACGGCACCACGTTGATCCTGTGGACCTGCAACGGCCAGAACAACCAAAAGTGGAGCCGGGTCTGAGCGCCACCCGCGCGTCCACCCGGCCCGTGCACCCGCACTTCGACGCGGCGAGGAGCACCGTGCCCGCCTGGCGCACCCCCGTGATCGGCGGATCGCACCCGGACCCGAGCGTGTGCCGGGTCGGGGAGGACTACTACCTGGTCTGCTCCAGCTTCGAGTACTTCCCCGGCGTGCCGGTCCTCCACAGCCGCGACCTCGTGCGCTGGCGGCAGATCGGCAACGTGCTCGACCGGCCGGGCCAGGTGCGGCTGCCCCCGGACGCGCCGGCGTCCCGGGGGGTGCACGGGCCCACCCTCCGCCACGACGGCGCGCGGTTCCGGCTGATCGCGACCAACCCGTCCGCGGGCGGCAACTTCCTCGTCACCGCCGACCGGGTCGACGGGCGCTGGTCTGACCCGGTGCCGGTGGACCTGCCCGGCGTCGCGCCCGACCTGGCGTGGGACGAGCGCGGCGACTGCTGGTGCACCACGTCGGAGGGCCACGTCGCGCGCATCGACCCGGACACCGGCACCGTGCTGGAAGGGCCGTGGCGGTTGTGGGACGCCCGGTACCCCCGCGCGCCGCGCCTGCACCGCATGGGCGAGTGGTGGTACCTGTTCGAGCACGGCACCGCGCGCGTCCTGGCCCGGTCGCGGACGCCCCGCGGCCCGTTCGAACCCGCGCCGGACGACCTCGGCCCCGCGTGCGGTGTCGGGGGAGCGGGCCGCGCCGACGTCGTGGCGACGCCGGACGGCGCCTGGTGGCTGGTGCTGCCGGGCACGCGCGCCCACCCGTCGGGGTTCCACGCGTTCGGCCAGGAGGTCTTCCTGGCCCCCGTGCGCCTGGAGGACGGGTGGCCCGTCGTGGGCGAGGCGCCCGCGCCGGTGGAGGACCAGCCGTGGCAGGTGCGGGACGACTTCGACGAGTTCGTGCTCGCCCCGTGGTGGATCTCGCCGCGCGAACGCCGAACCGGGTCGTGGTCGTTGACCGAACGCCCCGGCTGGCTGACCCTGCGCGCCACCGGCGACACCCTCGACCGGCCCGGCGGCACGTTCGTCGGCCGCCGGCTGCGACACCCCGACTCCCGCGTCTCGGTCCGGGTGGACGCCGGCGCGCCGGTCCGGGCGGGCCTGAGCATCCGGCGCGACGAGGCGCACCACTACGACTTCGAGGTCGTGCCCGGCCGGGTGGACGTGGTCGCCCGGATCGGCCCGGTGCGCCAGGTCGTGGCGAGCCGGACCACCCGGCCCGGACCGCTCACGCTCACCGTGGTCACCCGCACCACCGACCTGGTGCCGCCCTCGTTCGTGCGGCCGACCGACGGGCCGGCCGGTGTCGAGCCGGCCGGCCCGGACACCCTCGCGTTCTACGTGGACGACGATCCCGGCCCGCTCGCGGAGCTGGACGGCCGGTACCTGTCCGACGAGGTGGCCACCGGACCCTCCGGGCGGGTGGCCGGCATGTACGTCACGCGCGGAGTGGCGGCCTTCGACTGGTTCGACTACCGGGGCTCGGGCTGACGCACCGCCGTTGTGAGCGCGCACAACCGGGCAGAAAGTTTGGCCACTGCATGAAGTTCCGAGTGGGTCGAGTGAAGCGCTTCGCGTGATTGTTCCGCTGCTAGAGCTGCTGCCGGAGTCGGCGTACCGGGGTGCGCGCTATTCGTTGACGGCTAACGTTAGCGCTCACAATTTTAGCATTCCGGTAATTGACGACATTGCGGCACGCGACTAGATTGACTCGACGACCGAATCCGTCGCCACGCGAACCGCGTTCCGCCACGCGGCTCCGCCGCGACCGCCCGTCGACGGCACCGCGCCCTCCGTCGAGGAGGAGTGTGGCGGCGGGAGGTCCGCGGCCTGATCAGGCACTCCACCGAAAGGCGAGACCACCGGCGTGAGCCGGCGCGTCGAGCAACCGCAAGTCTGGGAGCGCTCCCACAGCTAGACCCCCCGAATCCGCACAGCACCGACGCTGCGAGGACCTGAATGAGTACAACGAAACTGGCACGCGGCGGCGCCGCTGCCGCCGCCCTGGCCCTGTGTTCGGGGCTGCTGGTGCTGGCGACCACGTCAGCCAGCGCCGCCCCCGGCTGCTCGGTCGACTACCGGGTCAACCAGTGGGACACCGGCTTCACGGCGAACGTCACGGTCAAGAACCTCGGCGACGCGATCTCCGGTGGTTGGACCCTGGAGTGGGACTTCCCCAACAACCAGCGGATCACCAACGGCTGGAGCGCCACCTACGCCCAGTCCGGCCAGCACGTGAGCGCGAGGAACCCGGAGTGGGCGGCGTCGCTGCCCACCGGCGGCAGCGCGAGCTTCGGCTTCAACGCCTCGTACTCCGGCACGAACGCGATCCCCGCGTCGTTCAAGCTCAACGGCACCACGTGCGGCGGCACCGGCCCCACCACGACGACGTCGACGTCCACCTCGACGTCCACGTCGACGACGACCACCACGACCACGACCACCACCACGACGACCACGACCACCACCACGCCCCGGCCCGGTGAGCACGTGGCCAACCCGTACGTGGGCGCGAAGGGCTACCTGAACCCGGACTACGTCACGAACGTCACCAGCCTGGCCGACGCCACCGGCGGGGCGCTGGGCACCGCCATGCGCAAGGTCGCCCAGAACTCCACCGCCGTGTGGATGGACCGCATCGGGGCCATCACCGCCGGGCGGGGCCTGCGCGGCCACCTGGACGAGGCGTTGCGGCAGGCGGCCGGCGGCAGCACGCCGGTGGTGATCCAGGTCGTCGTCTACGACCTGCCCAACCGCGACTGCGCCGCGCTGGCGTCCAACGGCGAGCTGAAGGTCAGCGAGAACGGCCTGGCCCGGTACAAGGCCGAGTACATCGACCCCATCGCGGCGATCCTGGCCGACCCGAAGTACAGCAGCCTGCGGATCGTCGGCATCATCGAGCCCGACTCGCTGCCCAACCTCGTGACGAACCTGAGCAAGCCCAAGTGCGCCGAGGCCAACTCGAGCGGCGCCTACGTGCAGGGCATCCAGTACGCCCTGAACAAGCTCAGCGCGATCCCGAACGTCTACAACTACGTGGACATCGCGCACTCGGGCTGGCTGGGCTGGGACTCGAACATGGGCCCGGCGGTGCAGCTGATCGCCAACACCATCAAGGGCACCACGAAGGGCGTCAACAGCGTTGACGGGTTCGTGTCCAACATGGCCAACACCTCGCCGACCGACGAGCCCAACCTGCCGGACCCGAACCTCACCGTCGGCAGCCAGCAGCTGCGGTCCGCGACGTTCTACCAGTGGAACCCGTACTTCGACGAGGCCGACTTCGGCACCGAGATGCGCAACCGGTTCATCGCGGCCGGCTTCCCGAGCGGCATCGGCATGCTGATCGACACCTCGCGCAACGGCTGGGGCGGACCGAACCGGCCCAGCGGCGCGAGCGGCTCCACCGTGGACGCCTACGTCAACTCCGGCCGCATCGACCGCAAGCTCCACCGGGGCAACTGGTGCAACCAGGCCGGCGCCGGCATCGGCGAGCGGCCGACCGCCGCGCCGCGGGCGGGCTTCGACGCCTACGTGTGGATCAAGCCGCCGGGCGAGTCGGACGGCATCGCCACCAAGACCGACGGCCCGAACGAAGAGGGCAAGCAGCACGACCCGATGTGCGACCCGAACTACCGGGGCGACGACCAGGCCAACGGCGGCAACCTGACCGGCGCCATGGCCGGGGCCCCGCACGCGGGCGCGTGGTTCCCCGCCGGGTTCACCTCCCTCGTCCAGAACGCCTACCCGGCCCTCTGAGGGGAGGCGCGATGACGCGGAGGAAGCAGGCCACGGCCGGGGCGCTGCTGTCGGGCGCGCTCGTGGCCGCGGCCACGGCCCTGGCGGTGAGCGGCGGCGTGCCGGCGCAGGCGGCCGAGTCGGCGTTCTACGTCGACCCGTCGAGTTCCAGCGCGAAGTGGGTGGCGGCCAACCCCGGCGACTGGCGGGCCCCGGTGATCCGGGACCGGATCGCGTCGGTGCCGCAGGCCCGGTGGTACACCACCACCAACACCTCGACGGTGCGCTCGGAGGTCAGCTCGTTTGTCGGCGCGGCGGCGTCGGCGGGCAAGATCCCGATCCTGGTGGTCTACAACATCCCCAACCGCGACTGCGGTGGCGCGAGCGGTGGCGGCGCGCCGTCGCACTCGGCCTACCGGGCGTGGGTGGACGAGGTGGCGGCGGGCCTGGCCGGTCGCCCGGCGTCGATCATCCTGGAACCGGACGTGCTGCCGATCATGAGCAACTGCCAGAGCGCGAGCCAGCAGGCCGAGACCAGGGCGTCGATGGCCTACGCGGGCAAGCGGCTCAAGGCGGGCTCGGGGCAGGCGAAGGTGTACTTCG
The DNA here is from genome assembly GCF_042752395.1 of Actinosynnema sp. NPDC059335. Lineage (NCBI taxonomy): Bacteria > Bacillati > Actinomycetota > Actinomycetes > Pseudonocardiales > Pseudonocardiaceae > Actinosynnema > Actinosynnema sp. NPDC059335. The sequence continues at coordinate 4,809 of NZ_JBHYXZ010000065.1, forward strand.
ACATCGGCAACTCGGCCTGGCTGAGCCCGTCGGAGGCGGCCAACCGGCTGCGTGCCGCCGACGTCTCGAACAGCGCCGACGGCATCGCGTCGAACGTGTCGAACTACCGCAGCACGCCCGACGAGGTGGCCTACACGAAGAACATCCTCAACGCCCTGGGTGACAGCAGGCTGAAGGCCGTGATCGACACCAGTCGCAACGGCAACGGCCCGCTGGGCACCGAGTGGTGCGACCCGGCGGGGCGGGCGATCGGCACGCCCAGCACGACGAACACGGGCGACTCCAGGATCGACGCGTTCCTGTGGGTCAAGCTGCCGGGCGAGGCGGACGGCTGCATCGCGCCCGCGGGTCAGTTCGTGCCCCAGCGCGCGTACGACCTGGCGATCGCGGCCGGCCCGACGTCGACCACGACCAGCACCACCACCAGGACCACCACGACCGGCAACAACCCGGGCGGCGGCTGCACGGTGACCCACCGCGTGGTCAGCCAGTGGTCGGGCGGCTACACCGGCGAGATCGTCATCGGGAACCGGGGCGCGGCCATCAACGGCTGGACCCTCTCCTTCTCCGCGCCGGGTGTGACCGTCCAGCAGGGCTGGAACGGGACGTGGACCGACACGGGAGACGCGGTCCGTGTCGTCAACGCGTCCTGGAACGGCAGCCTCGCGACCGGCGGTCAGACGACCGTCGGGTACAACGCGAGTTACAACGGCACCACACCGCCGTTCTCGTCACCGACGCTGAACGGCACGCCGTGCTCTTGATGCCGTAGGCCCTGAAGCGGGTTGGCCCCCCCGGCGGGGGCGCCCACCCCGGGGGGGCAGCCCGGCGGGGGCCCCCCCGCGCGCCCGCCCCCCCCGGGGGGGGGCCCCCCCGAGTCACCGCCCCCCACGGGCGCCCGCGCTCGCCAACCGCCGGGTTCGTGTCTCCGCCACCGGCGTCCGCACTTGCCGAGGCCCGTGTCATCGGCTTCCGCGCTCGCCGAGCGGCCCGTGTCGCCGATGTGGGCATCCGCTGCCGCACCTCCGCGGCGTCCGGCAGCGCGGTCACAATCCGCGAACGCGTGTGGCGGGCAGCCCGGTACCCGCACGCGTGGAATCGAGCAGCGATCCGTGCCGCGAATCCGGGTCCCTGGGCGAACGCGCGTCTGCGGGGATAAGCTGCCTTTCGTGCCGAATCTGCGGATCAGTGAAGCCGCCGCGCTGCTGGGGGTCAGCGACGACACCGTGCGCCGGTGGATCGATCAAGGACGCCTGGCCGCGGTCCAGTTGGACAACGGGCGCAAGGGTGTCGAGGGCGCGGAGCTGGCGGCGTTCGCCCAGCGCGCCGCCGAGGCCGCCGAGCCGGGCGTCACGGTGGCCGCGTCGGCGCGCAACCGGATGCGCGGCATCGTCACGCGGGTGCTCAAGGACGGCGTGATGGCGCAGGTCGAGATGCAGGCCGGGCCGTTCCGGGTCGTGTCGCTGATGAGCCGCGAGTCGGCCGAGGAGCTGGGCCTGGAGGTCGGCAGCGTCGCGGTCGCCTCCATCAAGTCGACCCACGTCGTCGTCGAGATCCCGGAGGCGTGAGCATGCCCCGCACGGCACGCGTGGTCGCGGTGGCCGTGGCCGCCGCCCTGTCCCTGGCCGGCTGCGGCGCGAGCGGGAGCGGGTCGCCCGCCGCCGGGTCGTCCGGCGTGACGGGCGCGATCACCGTGTTCGCCGCCGCGTCGCTGACGGAGACCTTCACCGAGCTGGGCAGGGACTTCGAGGCCGCCCACCCCGGCACGGCGGTGAAGTTCAACTTCGCGGGCAGTTCCGCGCTCGCCCGGCAGATCAACCAGGGCGCGCCGGCCGACGTGTTCGCCTCCGCGTCCCCGGCGAACATGCGGCAGGTGACCGACACCGGCGCGGTCACCGCCACCCCCACCACCTTCGTGCGCAACGAGCTCCGGATCGTCGTGCCCCGGGGCAACCCCGCCGGGATCACCGGGCTGGCCGACTTCGCCGAGGCCGAGACCAAGATCGCGCTGTGCGCCGAGCAGGTGCCCTGCGGGGCGGCGGCGAAGAAGGCGTTCGAGGCCGCCGGCGTGACCCCGCGGCCGGACACGCTGGAGCAGGACGTGAAGGCGGTGCTGACCAAGGTCCGGCTCGGCGAGGTCGACGCCGCCCTGGTCTACGCGACCGACGTCGAGGCCGCGGGTGACGAGGTCGAGGGGATCGGGTTCCCGGAGGCCGAGGAGGCGGTCAACGACTACCCGATCGCGCCGCTGGCCAAGGCCCCGAACGCGGCCGGGGCCCGGGCGTTCGTCGACCACGTGCTGTCCGACCGGGGCCGGGCGGTGCTCACCGAAGCCGGGTTCCTCGCACCGTGACCCGCGTCCGCAGGCGGGCGGTGCGCGGCCGGACGCCGCTGGTCCTCGTGCTGCCCGCGCTGGTGGGCCTGGCGTTCCTGCTGGTCCCGTTCGTGGGGTTGCTGCTGCGCGCCCCGTGGGGGACGCTGCCCGCCCAGCTGTTCAGCCCCGCGGTCGGCCAGGCGCTGCGGCTGTCGCTGGTGTGCGCGACGCTGGCCACGGTGGTGTGCGTGGTGCTGGGCGTGCCGCTGGCCTGGGTGCTGGCCCGCGCCGACGTGCCCGGCCGCGGTGTCCTGCGCGCCCTGGTGACCGTGCCGCTGGTGCTGCCGCCGGTGGTGGGCGGGGTGGCGCTGCTGTTCGTGCTCGGCCGGCGCGGCGTGGTCGGGCAGCACCTCGACGCCTGGTTCGGGATCTCGCTGCCCTTCACGACGGCCGGCGTGGTCGTGGCCGAGGCGTTCGTCGCCATGCCGTTCCTGGTCATCTCCGTCGAGGGCGCGCTGCGCGCCGCCGACCCCCGCTACGAGGAAGCCGCCGCCACCCTCGGCGCGTCGCGCTGGCACGCCTTCCGCCGCGTCACCCTGCCGTCGATCCTGCCCGGGCTGGTCGCCGGCACCGTCCTGTGCTGGGCCCGGGCGCTGGGCGAGTTCGGGGCCACCATCACGTTCGCCGGCAACTTCCCCGGCGAGACCACCACCATGCCGCTGGCCGTGTACCTCGCCCTGGAAACGGACCCCGACGCCGCGATCGTGCTCAGCGTCGTGCTCCTGCTGGTCTCCGTCGCGGTGCTCGCCGGCCTGCGCGACCGCTGGATCAGGACGGCCACGTGACCCTCGACGCCCACCTGTGCGCCACCCGCGGCGGCTTCACCCTCGACCTGGCCCTGACCGTCGCACCGGGCGAGGTCGTCGCCCTGCTCGGCCCGAACGGGGCCGGCAAGACCACCGCCCTGCGCGCCCTGGCCGGCCTGCTCCCGCTGACCGACGGCCACCTGCGCCTGGACGGCCGCGCGTGGGACGAGCCGCCGCGCGCGTTCGTGCCGCCCGAGCACCGCCCGACCGGCGTCGTGTTCCAGGACTACCTGCTGTTCCACCACCTCACCGCCCTGGACAACGTCGCGTTCGGCCCCCGCGCCCGCGGCGCCCGCAAGGCCGACGCCCGTGCCACTGCCCGCACCTGGCTCGACCGCGTCGGCCTCGCCGGGCACGCGGGCCGCAAACCCCGTGCCCTGTCCGGCGGCCAGGCCCAACGCGTCGCCCTCGCCCGCGCCCTGGCCACCGACCCGCGGCTGCTCCTGCTGGACGAACCCCTGGCCGCCCTGGACGCCGCCACCCGCCTCCAGGTCCGCGCCGACCTGGGCAGCCACCTCGACGCGTTCGCCGGCCACACGGTCCTGGTCACCCACGACCCGGTCGACGCCATGGTGCTGGCCGACCGCCTGGTCGTGCTGGAAGGGGGGCGCGTCGTGCAGGAGGGCCCGCCCGTCGAGGTGGCCCGCCACCCGCGCACGCCGTACGTGGCCGACCTGGTGGGCCTCAACCTCTACCGCGGCACCGCCGCCGGCGCCACCGTCGACCTGGCCGAAGGTGGTCGCCTCACCCTGGCCCGCCCCGCCCACGGCCCGGTGCTGGTCACCTTCGCCCCGAACGCGGTCACCCTGCACGCCACCCGCCCCGACGGCGCCGCCAACACCTGGCCGGTCACCGCCGCCGGCATGGAGCAGCACGCCCACACCACGAGGGTCCGGCTGGCCGGCGCGCCGCCCGCGCTGGCCGACATCACCACCGCGACCCTCGCCGAACTCCGCCCGCGCCCCGGTGACCGGCTGTGGGCCGCCGTGGAACCGGCCGAGACCCGCGCCTATCCCGCCTGACCGGCTCGTGGGCGTGGCGGGGGCGGCGGGTACCGGCGACCGACCCCGGACGGGCCGGGGAGCCCGCGCCTGTTCCGGCTGACCGGCGCGACGCCCCACGTCGGGGTGTCGCGCCGGGTCGGCTGTCGCGTCGGCTCGGGGTTGCCCAGCGTCGTGCGGGTCGCGTCGGCTCGGGGTTGCCCAGCGTCGTGCGGGTCGCGTCGGCTCGGGGTTGCCCTGCGTCCTGCGCGTCGCGTCGGGTGGGGGTTGCTGCGCGTCGGGGTGGCGGTCGCCCGGTCCGGGCGGGCTCAGCCCGGCGAGACGGTGAACAGGCGGCCGTAGGCGGTGATCTCCGACGCCAGGTGCCCCGCCCCCGCGAGGTGCAGCGCGTGCCACAGCAGGACCTGGTTGGCGGTCAGCACCGCGAAGCCGCAGTCCCGCTCCAGCGCGTCCACCACGCCGACCGCCCGGATGCCGTTGCCCGCGACCAGCACCGCGTCCGGCTCGGCCCGCGCCACCGCGGTCCGGATCCAGTCCGAGAGCGCTCCCGGCGTGATCAGCTTCTGGTCGCTGGGCAACCCGCACGGCCCGTGCTGGACGACCTCCAGCCCGTGCTCCGCGAAGTACTGCGCGCCCAGGCCGGACAGCTCGTCGTCGAACCACGGCGGGTTGACGACGGCCACCCGGCGTGCGCCGAGCGCGGCGAAACCCGCCACCGCGGCCCTGGTGGTGCCGGTGATCGGCAAACCGCGGGTGTGGCCGGCGAGCCGGTCGAACAGGTCCTTCTCCCCGGCCGCGCCGAGGACGTACGCGGAGCTGGTGAAGCCGAGCGCGATCACGTCGAGCGGCGCGGCGGCGAGCAGTTCGACCGCGGTGTCGACGTGCGGCGGCTCGACGAACGCCCGGACCGGCGCGTGCGGGATCTTCGGGTCCATCTCGCCGCCGGCGCGCATCGCGCCGAAGTGCACGCGCGAGCCGTGGACGACGACGTCGCGCGGGGCGAGGGCCTGCAGCTCGGACTCCGGCCCGACGTCGGCGTGGGGCACGACCACGCCGATCCGGGCGCGCGCACCCCAGCCGTCCGGGACGGTGGCGGGTTCGGTCATCGTGCGGTCCTCCTTCCGAACGAGGGCGGTCACCCGGCCGCCTCGGCGACCAGGGAGCCGCCGCGAACGGTCCCCGTGCCCTCCGCGTCGAGGAAGGCCGGGTGGTTCGTCCTCATCTGCTCCATCACGAACTCGTACGGCAGGTCGTCGAACCCGCCGTGGTCGACCAGGAACTCCATGCTCCGGCGGCCGTCCTCGTCGAACGGGTGGTACAGGCTGTCGGCGGTGCCGTCGAACTCCAGCGGCTTGAGCCCGTACAGCCGGCACAGCAGCCGGTTGAAGACGGGCGTCGCCTTGACCCACTTCCCGTCCAGGTGGACGGAGGTCAGGCCGTGGAAGAACACGTCGCCGCCGATGTGCGCGCGCAGCCGGTCGGACGCGAGGTGGTTGCGGACCTTCCCGTAGTGCAGCCGCGCCGGGATGCCCACCGCGCGGCAGCACGCCGCGTAGAGCACCGACTTGTGCAGGCAGAAGCCCTGCTTGCGGCGCGCGACGTGACTGGCCTTGAGCCCGTCGCGGGACAGGTCCGCGCCGTAGACCTCGTAGAACACGTCGTCGCGGACCGCGTAGTACAGCGCGGTCGCCAGTTCCCCCTTGCCGATGCCGCGGTCGGGCACCGCGGCGTCGATGAACTCCTGGACGGGTTCGGACTCGAAGTCGAGGAACTCCGTCGGCGCGGTCAGCCGCGCGAGGTCGTCAGTCACGGGGCGCTCCCTGGGCAGCCGTGGCACGCAGGCCCAGCAGCGACGCGATCCGGTTGCGCTGCACCTCGTTCGTGCCGGAGTAGATGGTCCCGCCGACCGCGTTGCGCACGTCGGCTTCGACACCGGTGCCGGTGAGGTACCCGGCCCCGCCGAAGATCTGCACGGCGTCCAGCGCGGTGCGCAGGTTCGCCTCGCTCACCACCGTCTTGGTGGCGGCGACGTCGATCGCGGCGTCCTCGCCCGCCTCGACCTTGGCCCCGGTGTCGTACAGCCACTTGCGGGCCGTCTCCACCGCGATCTTCATGTCGGCGACCTTGTGGCCGACGGCCTGGAACCCGCCGATCGGTTGGCCGAACTGCGTGCGCTCCCGGGCCCGCCGGACGCACCGCTCCAGCCGGTGCTCCATCTCGCCGAGCGTGATCGAGAACGAGAGCAGGACCTCCCGCTTCATGATGTGGTCGAGGATCAGGAAGCCCGCGCCTTCCCGGCCGACCCGCCGCGACGCCGGCACGCGCACGCCGTCGAGGGTCACCGCGCCGAGCGGCGAGGTCCGCAGGCCCATCTTGTCGAGCGGTTCGCCGATGCGCAGGCCGGGCGTGTCGCGCTCCACCAGGAAGCAGCTCAACCCGAACGGGCCGGGCGCGCCGGTGCGGACGTAGAGCAGCAGCAGGTCCGCGATCGGCGCGTTGGTGATGAACATCTTCTCGCCGTCGAGGACGTAGTCGTCGCCGTCCCGGCGGGCGGTCGTGGTGATGCCGGTGGCGTCCGAGCCGTTCGTCGGCTCGGTGATCGCGTGCGCGGTGACCAGCTCGCCGGAGACGATCCCCGGCAGGTAGGTCTCCCGCAGCTCCTCGCTCCCGAACGCCTGCAGGACCAGCCCCACGCTGACGATCTGCGTCGACGTGGAGAAGTTCAGGCCCGCGTCCCGGGACGTGTGGCCGAGCCCTTCCAGCGCCCGCATGGTCTCGGTGAGGGAGTGGCCCCGGCCGCCGTACCGCGGGTCGAACGGGACGGCGAGGATGCCGCTGCGCCGGATCGCCTTCCACTTCTCCCACGGGAACTCGCCGCGGGCGTCCCACGCCGCGGTGTCGAGGTTCAGCTCCTCGGCCCAGGGGGCGGCGGTGGCGAAGGTGTCGGAGGTTGCGGTCATGGTGATTCAGCCCCTCGCTGGTGCCGTGGGCGGGGCCACCCGACCGGCGGGCGGCCCCACCGGGAACGGATCAGTACTGGGAGAACCCGTCGTCGGATAAGGCGTGCTTCTCGTCGCCGCGCAGCGGCGGGTTGAACACCGAGATGAGCCGCAGGTCCTCGTCGTCGGAGGCGACGAGGTAGTGCGCGTCGTGCTTGTCCAGCGCGTACAAGGTGCCCTCGACGATCTTGTGACGCTCCCCGTCGGCGGTGACGACCTCGCCGGAGCCACCGATGCAGTAGCACGCCTCCAGGTGGCGGCGGTACTGCAGCGCGCTGGTCGTGCCCTGCCGCACCAAGGTCTCGCAGACGGTGAAGCCCATGCCGTCGGACTCGGTGAGCAGGCGGTGGCTCGTGCCGTTGCCCCACTCGACCGGGGCGATCTCGTCGTAGCTGCGGACGATCACGTGGTCTCTCCTAGTTGAATGGGATTCGGGGAATCACGCGTGCTGTTCCGGTCAGGCCGACACCGCGGTGGCCGTGCGCCGGATGAAGGAGCAGATGTGCCCGATGTCGCGGAAGTTCGACGGCTCCAGCGGGATGTCGTCCACCGGGATGCCGTAGGTCTTGCTGATGTGCGAGATCAACCGCACGAGGCCCAGGCTGTCGACCACGCCGTTCCCGATGAGGTCGAAGTCGTCGGTCAGGTCGGGAACGTCCTCGCCGGACAGGAACTCGGTGACGACGTAGTCGCGGACCTGCGTTGCCAAATCCATCAGTCAGCGCCCTCCATGACGGTGTGCTTGATCAGCTTCCGATCCGGCTTGCCGGTGGGCGTGCGCGGCAGCGGCACGTCGCCGACCCGGATCGTGGACGGGATGGCGTGGCGCGGGAGCGTTCTCGCGCCGTGGCTGCGGAGCGTGAGGGAGGTCAGCCCCGATCCCGGCTTCCGCTCGACCTCGGCGTGCAGGCGGTGCCCCGCCGCGACGTCCGGGACGGCGACGACCGCGACCGCCTCCACGTCCGGGTGGGCCGCCAGCACGGCCTCCACCTCCAGCACGTTCGTGCGGATGCCGCGCACCTTGACCTGGAAGTCGCGGCGTCCCTCCAGGACGAACGAGCCGTCGGCGTCCCGGGTGGCCACGTCGCCGGTCCGGTAGAACGGGCCGCCCCCGTCGGGAGCCGGGACGAACGCCTTGTCGTTGAGCGAGGTCTGGAGGTAGCCGGTGGTCTGGAACGGGGTCCGGACGAGCAGTTCGCCGGTGCCCGGACCCTCCACGGTCGTGCCGTCGTCGTGGACGAGCACCGCGTCCACGCCGTCGATCGGCCTGCCGATGGGGATGCGCGGACCGGCGGTCGCGGGGTCGACCTCGTGGATGAAGCTGTCGTTGGTCTCCGTGCAGCCGAAGACGTTGTAGAACCGGGCGCGCGGGAACGCGCGGGCGATCCGCGGCAGGAGCCGGTAGGGGAGCGCCTCGCCGGTGAACACGACCGCCCTGGCCGGGAAGGTCGCGTCCGCGTCCTCGGTGAGCAGTTGGTAGAGCAGCGGCACACCCTGGACGAACGTGACGCCGTGGTCGTGCGCCAGGCGGCGCAGCCGGTTGCCGTCCGCGCCGGCGGCCGGGTCGACCAGCACGACGCGGGCGCCCAGGCGCAGGAAGACCCACACGTCCAACAGGGACAGGTCGAAGTTGAACGGCGCGTAGGCGAGCGACACGTCGTCGGCCGTCAGCCCGAACCGCTTCGTCGCCCACTCCGCGAAACGGTCGAAAGCGGACTCGGGCACGGGGACGATCTTCGGCGTCCCGGTGGAACCGGACGTGGTGAACAGGATCCTGGTCCGGCTCGGGTCGACGGGCTCGAAGCCCGCCGGCTCGGCGGCCGCCACCGCGGTCGCCGCGGGTGGCCCGTCGGGACCCGCGGTGAGCACGTGCGAGCACCGGGCCTGCTCGCAGGCGGTCCGGAGGGCGTCCGGGCCGAGTTCGGCCGACGGCACGAGGACGCCGGCGCCCACCGTGAAGCAGGCGATCAGCAACGCGACGGTCTCGACCGACTTGTGCGCCGGGACGCACACCGGCCGGTCGGGGGTCACGCCGAGCGCGGCCAGGTCGGCCGCGTACCGCTCGACGAGCCCGGACAACTCGCCGTAGGTCACTTCCCGGTCCGCGTGGACCAGCGCGACCGACCCGGAACGGCGCACCGCGTGTTCGGCGAGGTGACCGAGCAAACGCGACGAAGGCACGATTCCTCCTCGGGAGCAAGCTGTGCCGTGGGAAGCAGGACTGCCTGAGCGACGGACCGGCGCGTGGCGCCCAAGGTCGACGTGCCCGCTGAAGCGGCAAGGGTTCGCCCCGGCTGATCTCTCAGCGGTTCCGACCGTCCTGTCGCTGTGACGTGTAAATTAACCGCGAACAGATGCACGGTCAAGCAACTAACTTCGGTCCCGATGCGGATCACACATCACGACCGCCCGTTGCGTCGAACGGCGGAATGGATTCCTGCTCCGGTTTTTCGACGGCACTGCTGCGAGAGGCGGAATTCCGATCAGCCGGCGCTGCGGATCGCCTGCACGAGGCGGGCCAGCTCCTGGTCGGCGCCGGCGGTGTTCAACGCGGAGCTGAGCACCTCGGCGTAGGTGGCCCGGGCCGCGACGTGCAGCTGCCTGCCCTCGTCGGTGATCACGGCGTAGACGCCGCGCTTGTCGTCGGGGCAGAGGTCCCGCCGGGCGAAACCGAGCGCGTCCAGGCGCGCGACCAGCCGCGTCACCGAGCTCTGACCGAGGCCGATCCGGTCGGCCAGCTCCTGCATCCGCCACTCGCCGGCGGGCGAGTTCGACAGCTCGGCCAGGGCCCGGTACTCCGACAGCCCGACGCCGTGGCGTCGCTGCATGGCCTGGGCGAGCTGGCGTTCGACGTGCACGTGCAGGGTCAGCACCCGGCCCCAGGCGGCCTGGTCGGAGGCGGCTTCGGTGGTCTGGCGGTGGGTTGCGCTCATCTCGTCACCTGCGCTTCCGATCGGCAGCCAAGTCCATGAGTGAGCAACATTCTAGAACGTGGCCGGCTTGTCCGGGCTTGACTGTGCTGGTACATACAACGGGCGTGAGGCCGACTCTACCGGTTGCCGGCGGGGTTCCGGGAGCCTCGCCTCCCCCGCGGAACGCCGGACCACCCGTCTGATCGCCTGCGGGCATGCCCCGATTCGCCCGTTCGGCCTGCCGGCGGCCTCCGCCCCTTCCGCCCGTGCCTGCTCTCCGACGTGAGCCTTGGGTCCGAAGATCCATGCACGTGCAAGTTTCCGGATCGGGTCGACACGCGTGTCGGGTTGCCTCGGCAGGCGCGGTGACGAGGTAATCGCCGCAGGTCAGAGCTGGTGTTGTACGACGGCACGGTGACGGTGCCCGCGAAGGACTTGACGAGAGCATGCACATGCATGCAAATATTGAGCCGGTATCCCTCGTGTGGATGTGGAGAGGAGTCATGAACCCACCCGAGGTCGTCGTCTACTTCGACTACGTGTGCCCGTACTGCCTGCTCGCCGAGGACGTCATCGAGACGGTCGCCGCCGAGGCGGGCGCCGCGGTCACGTGGCGGCCGCACGAGCTGCGGCCCTACCCGAACCCCACCCTGCGCCCGGAGGACGACTACCTGCCGCGGGTCTGGCGGAGTTCGGTCTACCCGATGGCGGAGCGGCTCGGGGTGCCGATCAAGCTGCCGACCGTGTCGCCCCAGCCCTACACGCACCTGCCGTTCGAGGGCTCGCTGTTCGCCGAGGAGCACGGCCGGGCCAAGGAGTACCACCTGGCCGTGCTGAAGGCGTTCTTCCAGCACGACCTCGACATCGGCCGGCCGGACGTGCTGGCGGAGATCGCCGCCGAGGTCGGGCTGGACGCCGGGGAGTTCGCCGCCGCGCTCGCCGAGCGCCGGTACGCCGACCGGCACCGCGACCGGCTCGCCGAGGCCAGGGCGGCGGGCGTGCGGGCCGTCCCGACCATCGACATCGGCTCGCACCGCATCGAGGGCGTGCCGAGCCCCGATGAACTGCGCAAAGCGCTGAGCTAGCAAGGAAAGGAAAGCGACATGCACTGGGTCTACCTGGCGATCGCCACCGTCTTCGAGATCGCCTTCGCGCTGTGCGCCAACGCCGCCAAGGGTTTCACCCGGCTGTGGCCGTCCATCCTCACGCTCGTCATCGGCGCGCTCGGCACGTTCTTCCTGAGCCTGGCGCTCATCACCCTGGACGTCGGCGTGGGTTACGCGATCTGGACCGGCCTCGGCTCCGTCGGCATCGTGCTGCTCGGCGCGCTGCTGTTCAAGGAGCGCCTCGACTGGCGCAAGGTCCTCGGCATCGCCGTCGTCATCGTCGGCGTGGTGGGCCTGGAACTGTCCGGTGCGGCCGTCTGACCCGACGCGCCCGTCCGGACCCGGCACGCAGACCATCGCAAAGGGAGCACACGAGATGACCACCACCTCGACCCGACCCGGCACGACCCGGCACGACGACACCGCCACCGCGAGCCGCCGCGCCTGGATCATCCTGCTGATCGCGGGCCTCGTGGAGATCGGCTACGCGGTCAGCGTCGGCGGCAGCAAGGGGTTCAGCGACCTCGGCTGGTCGATCGCCGCGGGCGTGTTCTTCTTCCTCACCGTCTTCACGCTCAGCCTGGCGCTGAAGAACATCGACGTCGGCATCGGCTACGCGGTCTGGACCGGCATCGGCTCGTCCGGCGCGGCCGTCGTGAGCGCGTTCCTGCTGGACCAGGCCCTCACCCCGGTGCGGGTGTTCTGGCTGGCGGTGATCATCGGCGGGGTCGTGTGGCTGAAGCTCGCCTCCAGCCCGAAGCACGCCTCGGGCCGGTCGTGATGACGGCGCTCGACGTCGACCGGATCGCCGGCCACATGCGGGAGGCGGTGGACCTCGCGCTGGCCGAGGTGGAGCGCGGCGGCATCCCGTTCGCGGGGGTCGTGCTCCACCCCACCGCCGGCGTCCTCGGCACCGGGGTGAACCGCGTCCTGGTCGAGCGCGACCCCACCGCGCACGCCGAGGTCGTGGCGTTGCGCGCCGCGGCGAAGACCGACCCGGCGCTGGTCGCCGAGTCCGTGCTGCTGGCCTCGGGCGAGCCGTGCGGCATGTGCTACCGCGCCGCGTTCGACCACGGCGTCACCACCGTCTACTACGCGGTGAGCGCCGACGAGGCCGCCCGGTACGGCTTCGACTACCGCGCCTCCTACCGGGACCTCGACCGCCGCGGCCGGACCATCGAGCCGTGCCCCGTCGACGGATCGCTCGACCCGTTCACGGCCTGGGCGCGCCGCGCCGGCTGACCACCACCGCGAGGGGCACGGCCACCCGGCCGTGCCCCGTCGTCGTCCGGGAGCCCGCTCGGTGCCGCCGAACGCCGCCGACGGAGCCCCGCCGTGCGTGCCTCACGAGAAGATCAGGGCGAGCCCGACGAACAGCTCGCGGACCTGCCACAGCCCTGGTGAGCGCGTCCACACCTGGGCCGACGCACGGTCCCACAGCGGTGCGAGCCCCGCCGGGGCGACCGTGTCGATGCCGAGACGGCCCGCGGTCACGTCGACCCGCGGCAGGTGGTAGGGGTGCGCCACGATCGCCGCGGTGGACCACCCGCGCTCCGCCATGATCCCCCGGCACTGACGGAGCACCCGGGACGTCGAGACGTACCTGTCCGCGTCGTCCGGGACCTGACCCACCGGGATGCACCGTTCGGGACCCCCGGGCAGCCGGTTGATGCACTCCGCCACCTCGACTTGCGCGAGCACCGGCTTGCCGGGGAACAAGCCGATCGCGGAGCGGGCGAGGTAGTCGTTGACGACACCGGGTTCGGTCCCGACCGGCGATCTGCGGTAGCCGAAGCTGCACGCGATCACGCACGAGACCTCCCGAGGGTCGCCGTGTGCCCGGTAGCGACCGGTGAGCCCGGCGACCAGCTCACCCGGCACCCTCTTCCTGGGAAGGCCCACGACCCGCTCTCCTCACCGGTCCTCGCGCACGACCTCAGCCCGGAAGCCGTTCCGGTGCTGCCCGTCGTGCGCCCGGGACGACCGCCGACAGGTCGGCCGCCTGCCGCCCCGCGCGTTGCAGGGCCGCGGTGATGATCACGAGCGTCACTGTGAACCCGCTGAGGACGAGCGTTGCGTACGCTGTGAACGCCGTTCGGATCCCCGCGCCCATCCACGGCAGCGGGTCACGCCAGACGCGGATCAGCGCGACGGTCAGCGGCACGGCCACGACACCCGCGTAGAGCCCGAGGCACCCCAGGTAGCCGACGCGTTGTTTGGACACGGCCACCCCTCTCCGCTCGCCGGAGATGTGGTTCTCCCACCGGAGGGGCGAGGTGGGGAAGGCCGGGTCGCCCGAGGGCCGGTGGCGGGACATGATCTCGCCCAGGGCCACCTCGAAGCCCCGCAGGTACCGGCCGACCCGTTCCATGCGTATCAGCTCGCCGAACCAGGCGAGCGTGGCGCACCACGAGGACAGGGGCAGCACCACCCCGAACACGAGCAGGAACACCAGGTGGAGGAAGCCCTGGGCGGAAGGACTGGTGTTCGCGTTCATGGACTGGTTCGCCACGAGGATGCCGGCGCTGAAGACGACGCCCAGGATCGCCATGCTCCACTGCAGTATCGACTGCTGGGCTTGTCGCGCCTGCGCACCCTCGCCGCGTAACGAGTCGTATTCGGCTTTCATGAAGTCCAAGGCGATCTGGTCGGCCTGGCCGAACGTCGTGCCGACGTTCCGGTTCGCCGCGAGCGCCGAAACCCCGGTCGGGCATTTGCACGAACAACGCGAAATCCACATGGGGCCGATGGTAAGACCGTTTTCCCTGCTCAGCCTGGCCTCGGGACCGGCTCGACGCGCGCCCGGCCGCCACCCGGCGCACCTCGGACCAGGGCGCGTGCCGTCGGGTCAGGCGCGCCACACCGTGCCGCGGCGCTCGTACTCCAGGATGGTCTCCACCTGCTGGGCCGACCGCGCGCCCAGGAAGCGCTCGACCAGCCACAGGGCCACGTCCAGCCCGGACGTGACGCCGCCGCCCGTGACCAGGTCGCCGTCGTCGACCACGCGGGCGTCCACGACGGTCGCGCCGGCCGCGGCCAGGTCGGCCTTCGCGCGGTGGTGGGTGGTGGCGTTGCGGCCCCTGGTGAGGCCGGCGGCCGACAGCGCCATGACACCGGTGCAGATGCCGACGTGCAGCACGTCGGCGTCGGCCAGTCGGCGCAGGAAACCGCGATCGGCCATCAGCCGCCGCACACCGACGCTGCCCGGGTCGCTGTAGCGGCCCCCGCCCGGCACCACCAGCACGTCGGCCGCGTGCGGCGACCAGCCCTGGCCCACCTCGACCCGTGCGCCGAAGTTGCAGGTCACGGTGCCGGGGCGGCCGGTGGTGACGAGCGTGGCGGTGAGCGCGCCACCGCTCAACCCGGCGGCCATGCCGAACACCTCCGCGGGCGCGGCCCAGTCCTGCTCCTCCACCCCGTCGAACATCAGCACCTGCACCCGCACCGGGTCCGCGGCCGACGCCACCGGCGCCGCCGCGGCGAGCGCGCCCAGACCGCCGGCCATGCCGACCGACAGCGCCGACGCGCGCAGGAAACCACGACGCTCCACCACGAACCTCCCGACTCCCGGATCCCTTGCCCCAGGAGTCGGACCCGCCCCGTCCCCGGTTCCCGGCGTCAGTCCTTCAGCGGGTCGTGGCCCCAGTTCATGAGGGAGTAGCGCCACCTCGTGTGCTCCACGTCCCCGCCCGGCCGCTGGGCGAGGTGCCGGTGGACGTACCCGACCACCTTGCGCATGTGCGCCCGGTCGTCGTCGGTCAGGTCCGCCTCCTTCGTGCGCAGCAGCTCGACTATCCGCCGGCCGGACTCGTGCCCGACCGACTCCCCGCCGTCGGACTGCCCGACGGACCGGGACTCGTCGGTCTCCAGCCACCGCGCCAGTTCCGCGGCCGTCATGTTCACGGCCTCGTCGAACCCGCCGCTCACGAGTCGTCGCCCAGGGCGCTCGGCTTGTGCACCGCGTCCTTGCCGCTCTTGTCGCTGCGCACGCGGTACTGCGGGTCCTCTTCGGACGCGCGCACCGTCCTGCCCGCCGCCTCGGTGTCCTCGGTGATCTCCTCGACCACCTCCCCGTGCACGGTCCGGCCGTGACTGGACCAGGTGACCTCGTCGCCCTCGTGGAACTTCTCCTCACCCATGGGCGAAGTCTGTGGCGTCCCGCCCGACCGCGCACGACGATCACCGCCCGACCGGGCGTGCGGCGCGGTCCGGGCAGCCCGGTTGCCGCCCCGTGCCGCGCCGCCGATAGTGGGCGTCGTGGACCTCGCCGACCTGTACCGCGACCTGCACCGGCACCCGGAGTTGGCGTTCGCGGAGACCCGAACGGCGTCGGTCGCCGCCCGCGAGCTGCGTGCCGCGGGTTTCGAGACGACCGAGGGCGTGGGCGGGACGGGCGTGGTCGGCGTGCTGCGCAACGGCGACGGCCCCACCGCGCTGCTGCGCGCGGACATGGACGCGCTGCCGGTCCGGGAGGAGACCGGCCTGCCCTACGCCGCCACCGCCGTGGTCGACCGGGACGGCGACCGGGTGCCGGTGGCGCACGCGTGCGGGCACGACGTGCACGTCACGTGCCTGGTCGGGGCCGCCCGGCAGCTCGCCGCCCGGCGCGACGGGTGGCGCGGCACGCTGCTCGCGGTGTGCCAGCCGGCGGAGGAGGTCGGCGGGGGAGCGGAGGCGATGGTCGCCGACGGCCTGTTCGACCGGTTCGGCAGGCCGGACGTCGTGCTCGGGCAGCACGTCGCGCCGATCCCGGCGGGGTTCCTCGGCCTGCGGCCGGGGCCGGCCTTCGCCGCGTCGGACACCGTGCGCGTCGTCCTGCACGGCCGCGGCGGGCACGGGTCCCGCCCCGAGGCGGCGGTGGACCCGGTGGTCATGGCGGCGGCGACCGTGCTGCGGTTGCAGGCAGTGGTGTCGCGCGAGATCGCGGCCGGTGACACGTGCGTGGTGACCGTGGGCGCGGTGCGGGCGGGCACGGTCGCGAACATCATCCCCGACCACGCCGAGCTGCTGCTGAGCGTCCGGAGCTACGACCCGGTGGTGCGCGACCGGGCGTTGCGCGCGATCGAGCGGATCGTGCGGGCGGAGGCGGCGGCGTCCGGCGCGCCACGCGACCCGGAGGTAGGCGTGCTGGGCAGCTACCCGGCCGCGGTGAACGACCCGGACGCGGCGGCCCGGACCCGCGCGGCGCTGTCGGCGGTGGTCGGCGCGGACCGCGTGGTGGACCCCGGGCCGGTGACCGGGAGCGAGGACGTGGGCGTGTTCGCGACGGCGGCCGGCGTGCCGCTGGTGTACTGGCTGCTGGGCGGGGCGGACCCGGCGGCGTTCGCGGGCGCGACGACGTTCGACGAGCTGCGGCACGTGGTCGCGGACCTGCCGGCCAACCACTCGCCGCACTACGCGCCGGTGATCAGCCCGACGCTGGAGGTGGGCGTGGCGGCCCTGGCAGCCGCGGCCCGCGCCTGGCTCCCCGCCTGACGCCTGACCCGACCGCCCGGAGCCGACTGCCCGGCTGACCGCCCGGAGCCGATTGCCGGGACTGACCGCCCGGGGCCGACTGCCAGGGCCGGCCGGAGCCAACCGCCCGGAGCCGTCCGCCGGAGCCGTCCGCCGGAGCCAGCCGCCGGAGCCGACCGCCGGAGCCAGCCACCGGAGCCGACCGCCGGAGCCGGCCGCCCGGAGCTGACCGGATGGAGCCGTCCGCCGGAGCCGATCGGACGGGCCGCGGCACGAAGCGACGTTGGGCAGAATCTTGACGACCGACACCAACGAGCCTAACTTCGGGGAGCGTCGGCGGAGCGCGGAAGCTCGCACAGCGAAGGGGTCGCCATGCGCAACCAGGGCATCGGCTCGTGGACCGCGCGGCGCGTCCGCAAGACGCCGGACAAGGTGGCGGTGATCCACGAGGGCCGGGGGACGACCTACCGCCAACTGCACGAGCGGGT
The DNA here is from genome assembly GCF_042752395.1 of Actinosynnema sp. NPDC059335. Lineage (NCBI taxonomy): Bacteria > Bacillati > Actinomycetota > Actinomycetes > Pseudonocardiales > Pseudonocardiaceae > Actinosynnema > Actinosynnema sp. NPDC059335. The sequence goes on from NZ_JBHYXZ010000065.1 coordinate 21,949, forward strand.
GCTCCGGCTCGCGCACGGCCTGCGGCGGGTCGGCGTGGGCCGGGGCGACCGGGTCGCCTACCTGGGGCCGAACCACCCCGCGTTCCTGGAGGTGCTGTTCGCCGCCGGCGTGCTCGGCGCGGTGTTCGTGCCGCTGAACATGCGGTGGGCGCCGGCGGAGGTGGCGCACGCGCTGGCCGACTCCGGCAGCGCGGTGCTGGTGTACGCCCCGGAGCAGGCGGCCGTCGTCCAGGCGGTCCGCGAGAACGGCGCGGGCCCGCTGCGGGTCGTCGCGCTCGACCGGCCCGCCGCGGGCGAGGACTCCTACGAGGAGCTGATCGCGTCGGCCGCGGCCGACCCGATCGACGAACCGGTCACGCTCGACGACCTCTGCCTGATCATGTACACCTCGGGCACGACCGGGCGGCCCAAGGGCGCGATGCTGACGCACGGCAACCTCACCTGGAACACCGTCAACGTGCTGGTCGACGTCGACCTGGCCAGTGACGAGGTGACCCTGGTCGTCGCGCCCCTGTTCCACACCGCCGGGCTGAACATGACCTGCCTGCCCACCCTCGTCAAGGGCGGCACGGTCGTGCTCCTGCCCGCGTTCGACGCCGCCGACGTGCTGCGCCAGATCGAGGCGCACCGCGTCACGTACATGTTCGGCGTGCCCACCATGTACAACGCGATCGCCGCCTGCCCGCGCTGGGCGGACGCGGACCTCTCCAGCCTGCGCCAGGTCAACTGCGGCGGCGCGCCCGTGCCGGAGGCGACCATCCGCACCTACCAGCGCCGCGGCCTGGCGTTCAGCCAGGGCTACGGCATGACCGAGACCTCCCCGGGAGCGCTGTACCTGACCAGGGAGATGAGCGAGGCCAAGGCGGGCACCGCCGGCGTGCCGCACTTCTTCACCGACGTGCGCGTGGTCGGGCCCGACCTGACCGACGTCGCCCCCGGCGAGAAGGGCGAGATCGTGGTCAGCGGGCCCAACGTCATGCGCGGCTACTGGCGACGCCCGGCGGACACGGCGCGGGCCATCGACCGCGACGGGTGGTTCCACTCCGGCGACGTCGCCACGGCCGACGAGGACGGCTACGTCGCCGTGGTCGACCGGCTCAAGGACATGATCATCTCGGGCGGGGAGAACGTCTACCCCGCGGAGGTCGAGAGCGTCCTGCACGAGCACCCCGCGATCGCCGAGTGCACCGTGATCGGCGTGCCCGACGACCGGTGGGGCGAGGTGGGCCGGGCGGTCGTCACCGTCAAGCCCGCCGCCGGGACGACCAGCGAGCAGGACGTCCTGGCGTTCCTGCGCGGCCGGCTGGCCGGCTACAAGATCCCGAAATCCGTGGTGTTCGTGGACGAGCTGCCGCAGAGCGCCACCGGAAAGCTGCTGAAGGAACTCGTGCGCGCCCGTTACGGCGCGAGCTGACCGGTCACCCGGTCGGCGAACCACGTCACCGCAGGAGGCTGTCCCATCATGACGTTCGCGCGCAACCAGTGGTACGTGGCCGCCTACGGCCGCGAGATCGGGCGTGAGCTGTTCGCCAGGACGATCCTCGGCGAGCCGCTGGTGTTCTACCGCAGCGAGGCGGGCGAGGTGGTCGCGCTCGCCGACCGGTGCGTGCACCGGCGCTACCCGCTCTCGGAGAGCCGGCTGGAGGGCGACACGATCGTCTGCGGCTACCACGGCTTCACCTACGACAAGACGGGCAGCTGCGTGTTCGTGCCGGGGCAGGCGCGCGTCCCGCGCACCGCCCGCGTGCCGTCCTACCCGGTGGTGGAGCAGGACTCGTTCGTCTGGGTGTGGATCGGCGAGCACGACCGGGCCGACCGGGCGCTGATCCCCCGCGCGCCGTGGCTCGCCGACCCCGGCTACACCACGGTCAGCGGCATGGAGCCCCTGGCGGCGCGGTACGAGTTGTTGGTGGACAACCTGATGGACCTCTCGCACGAGACCTACCTGCACGGCGGGTACATCGGCACGCCCGAGGTCGCCAACACGCCCATCACCACCGAGGTGGACGAGGACAACGGGATCATCTACGTCAGCCGGCACATGGCCGACGCCGCGTGCCCGCCGTTCTACGCCAAGTCGACCGGGATCGACGGCCGGATCACGCGCTGGCAGGACATCGAGTACCACCCGCCGTGCCTGTACCTGCTGCACAGCCGCGTCGCGCCGGTCGGCGTGCTGCCCGAGGCCGACGGCTCGGACCCGCACGGCTTCCACGTCGAGGTCGTCTACGCGATCACCCCGGAGACCGAGCACAGCACGCACGACTTCTGGGCCGTGGCGCGGGACTTCGCGCTGGACGACCAGGAGGTGTCGGACTTCCTGCGGGACAGCAACCGCACGGTGGTGCTCCAGGACGTCACCGCGCTCGACCTCCTGGAGCGGGTGATCCAGGCGGAGCCGGAGGGCTACCAGGAGCTGTCGATCAACATCGACACCGGCGGCCTGGCGGCCCGGCGCATCCTCAGGCGCATGGCGGCCGGCGCCACCGCACCCGCGAGTGCCGGCCCCGCGAACGGCGCTGTGCCGCCGAACGCCGCCGCGCCCGCGAACGCCGCCGCGCCCGCGAGTGCCGCCACGCCCGCGAGTGCCGCCGCGCCTCCGAGCGCCGCCGCGCCCGCGAACACCGCCGCGCCCGCGAACGCGTCCACGCGATGAGCGACCGGGTGGCGGTGCTGCGCGGCGACGCGGTCTACCGCGTCCACTGGGAGTTGGGCACCGACGTGCTGGTCGGCGTGTGCCACTGCGGGGCCGAGCACGACTCGGAGGACCCGGTGGAGCTGTGGGACTGGCTGCTCGCCCACCCGCGGGGCCACGAGCCGCGGGCCGCCGCGCCGCCGGCCGACCCGCGGCCGGTCCACGCCCACCTCTGAACAGGAGCCCCGATGACCGTGCCCACCGAGCCGCGCGCCCTGGTGGAGTTCGACGTCCTGGTGCACCGCAGGGAGGTCGTCGCCGACGACGTCGTGCGCCTGACCCTGCGCCGCCCGCACGGCGAACCCGTGCCGGCCTGGGAACCGGGGGCCCACGTGGACCTGGTGCTCGGGCCGGACCTCGTGCGCCAGTACTCGCTGTGCGGCGACCCGGCGGACCGCTCGATCCTCCAGGTCGCGGTCCAGCGCGAGCCGTCCGGTCGCGGCGGCTCCCGGCACGTGCACTCGACGCTCGCCGAGGGCGCCGCGGTGCGGGTTCGCGGACCGCGCAACAGGTTCCCGCTGGTGGCGGCGGACCGCTACCTGTTCGTCGCGGGCGGCATCGGCATCACGCCCCTCGTGCCCATGATCGCGGCCGTCGCGGCGCGCGGCGCGTCGTGGCGGCTGCTCTACGGAGGGCGGACGCGCTCGTCCATGGCCTTCGCCGGGGAGCTGCGCGACCGGTACGGCGACCGGGTGCTGCTGCGGCCGCAGGACGAGACCGGCCCGCTGGACCTGGACGCGTTCCTCCCGGCGGACGCCGAAAACTACTGCTGCGGACCGGAATCGCTGCTCGCGGCCGTCGAGCGACGCGTGCCCGCCCGCCTGCACGTCGAGCGCTTCACGTCCCGGGCGGACGCCGGCGGGGGAGCGTCGTTCGAGGTCGGGCTGGCGCGGTCGGGCCGGACGCTGCTCGTGCCGGAGGGCGCGTCGATCCTGGACGCGGTGGAGGCGGCCGGGGTCGCGGTGCTGTCCTCGTGCCGCGAGGGCACCTGCGGCACGTGCGAGACCGTTGTGCTGGAAGGGTTCCCGGACCACCGGGACTCCGTGCTGAACGACGACGAGCGGGCGGCCGGCGACGTGATGATGATCTGCGTGTCGCGGTCGCGCGGCCCCCGTCTCGTCCTCGACCTCTGACCTGTCGGCCCGCCGGGCGTTGCTAAAATGAGCACGCTCATCCTTGACGCCAGGTGACCTTGCTGCTCTCATAGAGCCCGGAGTCGGTCGCCCACGCCTCCGCCCCTACCAGGGCAAACGTCATGCCCGCCGGTCAGTCGTCCGACCCGCGCACGGGTCGGTCCGGGACCGGATGAGTAGCACACATCGTGTGCTGCGGCGGGTATGCCCTCCCCGATCCGGAGCGAGAGGACGAGACGGTGACTTCAGCCCTCACCGCCACGAGGTTGTTGGCGGTCCTAGCGGTGTTCGTGTCCGCCGCGCTGCTGCCGGCCGTCGCCGACCCCGGCCGGGCCGCGGCCGCCACCCAGGCGACGTACTACGTGGCGCCCGACGGCAACGACGCCAACCCCGGCACGATCACCGCGCCGTTCCGGACGGTGCAGCGCGCGCGGGACGTGGTCCGCACGATCAACGCCAACATGACCGGCGACATCCTCGTGTACCTCCGGGGCGGGAACTACCCCGTCACGAGCACCATCGCGTTCACGTCCAGCGATTCGGGCACGAACGGCCACCGGGTCGTGTACGCCGCGTACCAGGGCGAGACGCCGGTCCTGAACGCCGGCGTCCAGGTGACCGGGTGGACGCAGCACAGCGGCGACATCTGGAAGGCCCCGCTCAACCGGGACACCAAGCTGCGGGCGCTCTACGTCAACGACAAGCGGGCGTTCATGGCGTCGAAGACGGTGACCTCGCAGGGGTGCTACGGCACCTACACCATCACCGCGGGGCAGGCGCCGTGGGCGTGGGAGTCCGGCTCGCAGTGCGACGGGGCCAAGTACGCCCTGGGCGACCTGCCCGCGATCTCCCGCAACCAGGACGACCTCGAGATCGAGACGGGCACGACCTGGACCACCGCCATCGTCGGCGTCCGCCAGGTCACCACGAGCTCCGACGGGTCGGGCCGGGTGGCGTTGTTCCAGCAGCCGGGCGCGGCCATCGCCCAGGGCGCGTACAACGGCAACGCCCAGGTCGGCGGCAGCCACAAGCTCATGAACGCCTACGAGTTCCTGGACACCCCGGGCGAGTTCTACTTCGACCGGGCCGCCCGGACCGTGTACTACTACAAGGCCGCGTCGGAGAACATGGCGACCGCCTCGGTCCACGCGCCGAACAACGTCTCCACCGTGCTGCGCGTCGCCGGCACCTCCACGAGCGACCACGCGCGCAACATCACGTTCTCCGGGCTCACCGTCCAGCACTCGGACTGGAACCTGGTGACGGTGGCCGGTTCCGCGTTCAAGCAGGCGCAGCAGGGCAACCTCGGCAACACCGCCTACGCGCGGGGCAACTTCCACGTCTACTACTACCGCAACGTCGACGTGCCGCCGGGCATCGTCCAGATCGAGAACGCCGACGGCATCGCCCTGCACCGCAACCGGGTCCAGCACACCGGTGTGGACGGCATCTCCCTGGTCAACGACGTGCAGAACACGCAGCTGACGGGGAACCACACCAACGACATCGCCGGGTCCGCCATCGTCGTGGGCCACCCGCAGCACGTCTACATCGGGGACCACACCGCGACGAACCGCGAGAAGTACCCGGCCCAGGTCGAGGGCCTGCCGAAGAACATCCAGATCGAGAACAACTACCTCTACGACAGCGCCGTGCTGTTCAACGGGCACAGCCCGATCTCGGCGTACTTCGTCGACACCCTGACGGTGCGGCACAACCGGATCGAGAAGAGCCCGTGGTCGGGCATCACGCTCGGCTGGGGGTGGTGGAACTTCGACGGGTCGTCCGGCTCGATCGCCCCGAACCGGCCGACCACCACGGCGAAGAACAACAACATCAGCTTCAACCACATCATCGACACCGTGCAGCGCCTCAGCGACACGGCCCCGATCTACACGCTGGGCAGCCAGCCGGGGACCACGATCACCGACAACTACCTCCAGGGCGTCCCGGCGGGCCACAAGTACGGCCTGCACCCCGACGAGGGGTCGGCGTACATCACGTTCCGCGACAACGTCCTGAGCGTGGACAAGAACATCACCTGGATGATCAACTCGGACGACTTCGGGCGCAAGCACGACCTGAGCATCACCCAGACGTACGGGCCGATCAACAAGGTCTCCAACAAGAACCTGCCGAACAGCACGGTGCAGGACATCCTGACCTACGGCGACTACGTGTGGCCGGCGCCGGCCTACGGTATCGCGGTGAAGGCCGGGTTGGAGGACGAGTACCGGGACATCGTCCCGCGGAGCACGCTCGCGGCCCCGGACTACGCGCTGCCGGCCGGCACGTTCGTCGGCACGGGCGTCGCGTCGATCCCGATCCGCAGCACCGGCGACGCGACCAGGACGCTCTGGCTCGCGCCCCAGGGCACCACCGCCTTCGCGGTCGGCCCGACGATGACCAGGGCCGGCGGCGCCGCGACGTCCATCGACGTGCCGACCGCGTCCGGCGACTACCGGCTCTACGTCGTGGACGCGCAGGGCACCCGGTCGGCCGAGTCCAAGTCGGTCGTCCGGCGACAGGGCGGCAGCCAGCCGGTCGGCGGCACGATCGTCGGGGGCCAGTCCGGGCGGTGCCTCGACGTCGGCAGCACCACCAACGGCACGCAGGCCCAGCTGTGGGACTGCAACGGCGGCGCCAACCAGCGCTGGACGCACACCTCGGGCAAGCAGCTCCAGGTGAACGGCAAGTGCCTGGACGCCTCCAACCGGGGCACGACCAACGGCACCGCGGTGATCGTGTGGGACTGCAACGGCCAGGCGAACCAGCAGTGGAACGTCAACGCCAACGGCACCATCACCGGCGTGCAGTCCGGGCTGTGCCTGGACGCCAACGGCGGGGGCACGGCCAACGGGACCAAGATCATCCTGTGGTCCTGCAACGGCGGCCCCAACCAGCAGTGGAGCCTGCGCGCCTGACGGCGTCGGGATGAGGGCCTCCGCGTCCGGTGTGGAGCAGGCGGCGTCCACACCGGATGCGGGGGCACTCGCCGTCCGCTCGCCGGCAACCGATCGCGCCCCCGGCGCGTCACAGTGCTCGTGAATCGACAGGCACGCGCAAGGCGCTCGACCGCGACGGGACTCGTCGTGCTCGCCCTCATGGCCACCGGTTGCTCGACCGCCGTGACCGGCTCCGGCTCCGGGGCCACGACCACCGCGTCTTCCGCCACCACCCGGTCCTCCGCGGTCACCACCCCGTCCGACGTCGAACCCACCCCCGGGCCGGTGCCAACGGTGGACGAAAGCGCGCCCGCCGACTACTGCACCGACCCGTTCCCCGGCGCGCTGGGCAAGCCGATGCTCGCCGTCGTCGTGCACACCCCGTCCGGTCGGTTGACCTGCGACCGGGCCGCCGCCGTGCTGTTCGACTACTACGCCGAGCGGCGCGAGCCGACCGCCGGCCGGCCGCCGCTGGTGATCGGCACGATGACGTGCAACCAGGTCCCCGAACCGGCCCTGCCGCAGGTCGTGTGCGCGGACGAGGACGACTTGATCTACTCCATGTGGCCGCAGACCTGATCGGACGTCAGCCGGCGGTGGGCTCGGCGACCGGCGGGACGAACCGGGCGATCCAGTCCCGGTGCGCCCAGGCGTCGGTGTAGACGTCCGGACCCGTCCGGCAGGACTTGGGGTTGCCGCGGCTCAGCGCGCCGAGCAGCACCCACCGGCCGCCGGGCAGGGGCCGGGCGGCCGGGCCGCCGGAGTCGCCCTGGCACGCGCCGCCGTCCCGGTCGTGCCGCTGCACGCAGAACTCGAGCCGCGGGTCGATGTCGCGGTCCCGGCACGCGACGGGGGACACGATCGAGGTGTCCAGCTCCTGGAGCCAGTGCGCGTCGCAGTCCCTGCCCTGGCAGACGTCGCCGAACCCGAGGATGCGCACCGGGCCGGGCCACCGACCGGCCCCCGCGATCCCGATCGGCGTGCCGGCGGCCGGCGCGGACAGTTCGAGCAGCGCCAGGTCGGCTCCGGTCGGCGGCGGCCCGTGGATCGCCTTCACCTGGACCAGGTGCGGCCGGAACGGGTCGGGTTCGAGCGAGACCTGGAGGTCCGGGGCCGTCGCGTCCTTGACGCAGTGCCGTGCCGTCAGCACCCAGCGCGGGTCCAACAACGACCCGCTGCAGAACGCGCCCGGGAACTCGAACGCGTGCAGCGAAGCGACGAAGCCGTACGGTTCCGTCGCGTCACGCCCCCCGACGATGCGGTCGTCCGCCTGCCCGACCGCGGGCCACCCGGCCACCAGGACGGCCAGCACGGCGACCACGACCCGAACTCTCGTCAACGTCCTCATACCCGGCGACGATCCGGCGGACCGGGCGGCCGGGCCAGGCCGACGCCACAACACCACCGCGCCGGGTGAACCCCGCCCACCCGGCCAGGCGACCCCGGCGCGAACCGGCCGTCGTCCGGTCGGTCGCGCCGGCCGGGCACTGTGCCAGGTGACCGGCCGTCGGTCCGCGCGGCGGTGCGAGGAGAGGTCGTGCGGGGAAGGCCGTGCGGCGGAGGGCGTGCGAGGGGAGGGCGTCCGAGAGGAGGGCGGTGGGGCGGGCCCGGTCCGATCACCCGGTCGGACCGGCTTCGGGTGCGTCGGCGCGAGGTGCGGGGTCGGCCGTTGACAAGGGACGGCGCGAGTTCGTGTAATTCTTTCAGATTTTACTCTCCCCGCTCACCCCTGCACGCCCTGTAACGGGAGGTAGGCCCATGTCCCTGTCGCGCCGTACCCGGATCGTGGTGTCGACGCTCGGCGCCTGGGCGGTCGCCGCCGGCCTGGCGACCGCGCCGGCCCACGCCGAGGCCGCCACCGCCCCCGCCGGCTCGGTCGCCGCGGTCACCGACCACCTCGCCGCGCGACTGGCGGGCGAGTTCGCCGACGACGCCCGGCGCGCCGGCCTGCTGTCCGCCTCCGCCGACCCCGTGCCCCTGGCCCGTGCCGCCGGGGACACCGCGCTCGGCCGGGCCGTGCGCGACGCCGACCGGGCGGTCCTGTCCGCCAAGGGCCTGCCGCAGGACGGCACGTCCCTGCTCACGGTCCGCCTCGCGCACCCCGACATGGCCGCCGCGCTGCGCCGCGGCGTCGCGCCGCTCGTCGCCGCCTCCACCACCGACGACGACGCGACGACCGTGACCGCCTACGACCGCGCGGGCCGCCGGGTGGCGCTGCCCGCCGACCGGGTGCCGACCCGCCCGGTGTACCTGGTCGAGGTCGACACCGCGACCGCCCTGGCCAAGGGCTCCGAAGTGCTGCGCTCGACCCTGGCGCGGCGCGGCCTGGCGCCCGCCGTCACGGCCGCGTCCGGCTACTGGGCCACGCAGCTCACGTCGATCCGCCTGGAGGACGACAAGGAGCCGTGGCACAAGGGCGGCGCGGAGATCTTCACCATCACCGCCGGGTTCGGCCTGGACGGCAAGGTCAAGGTCGACACCGTCCAGCTCCCGTACCTCGACGACGACGGCAAGACCTACTACCCCAACCAGCTCCTGGTCCACTTCTCGGACTACAAGTACAACCTCGCCGACATCGTCATGATGGAAGAGGACGGCGGCACCAACTACCGCGACCTCGCCCTCGCGCTCGCCCAGGCGCTGCTGACCATCGTCGACGGCGGCGCGTACATCCCGCTGGTCAACGCGATCCTCAACGCCCTGCCCGACAGCTGGTGGACCGACGACCCGGACTACGTCGACTCCTGGTACACCCTGTCCACCACGACGAGCGGCACCCTGCGCGGCGCGGCCGGCAACGGCACGATGACCGTCACCCCGTACTGGGTCGCGCCGCTGTAGCCCGGGGGAGCGCCCACCGTCAGGCGGTGGGCGGCAGGACGACGACCTTGCCGGACAGCGTGCCCGCGGTGGCCTCGACGTGCACCGCGGGCAGCTCGGCCAGCGGCACCCGCCGGGCCACGCCCACCCGCAGCTCGCCGCGGTCGACCAGCGCCACCAGCCGGGACAGCTGTTCGGCGTCGCTGCGGACGAACAGGTCGATGCCCCGCACGCCGCGCTCCTCGTCGCTCGGCGCGGGCATCCACACCGTCGTGTTCACCAGGACACCGCCCGGGCGGATCAGCGTGACCAGCGCCGCCAGCGCCGCGGGCTCGACCGGCGCGAGGTTGAGCACCACGTCGACCGGCTCGGTCACCGCCGCGGTCACGTCCGCGGTGGTGTGGTCGACCACCTCGTCGGCCCCGGCCGCCCGGACCGCCTCGCGGCTGCGCGGCCCGGCCGTGGCGACGACGTGCGCGCCCGCCCGCTTGGCGAGCTGCACGGCGTAGCCGCCGACCGCCCCGCCCGCGCCGTTGACCAGCACGCGCTGCCCGGCGGTCAACCCGGCGTGGTCGAAGAGGGCCTGCCACGCGGTGAGGCCGACCAGCGGCAACGCGGCGGCGTCGGCCGGCGGGATGCTCGTCGGCGCCGCCGCCAGCACCTCGGCCGGGGCGAGGACGTACTCCGCGGCCGCGCCCGCCCCGGTCATCGGCAGGAAGCCGACGACCCGGTCGCCGACCGCGAAACCGGTCACGTCCGCGCCCACCGCGTCGACCTCGCCGGCCACGTCCAGGCCGGGCGTGTGCGGCAACGCCACGGGGATGGGGCCCTGCATGCGGCCGGCGCGGATGTTGCCGTCGACGGGGTTGAACGACGTCGCGGCGACCCGGACGCGGACCTGCCCCGCGCCGGGGACCGGCACCTCCACGTTTTCGTACCACAGGACGTCGGGGTCGCCGTACTCGTGGAAACGCACTGCCTTCATCACGGTCGCACCTTCGCTCGGTTGTTGCTTCGAATTCGAAGCACTGACGACGACGCTACATGTGCTTCGAATTCGAAGCAAGTGACGTGCGGCACTGCCCCGGGGGCGGGCGGAGGTGTAGGCTCCTTCGAATTCGAAGCAGTAGACTGCCGCCATGCCGGACCCGTCGCCGTCCCTCGACCCCGTCCAGCTCGGCGCCTACTTCGACCTCATCGAGGTGACGAGCCTGCTCCGGCACGCGGTCGAGCAGCAGTTGCGCGAGGCCGGCGACCTCAGCTACGTGCAGTTCCAACTCCTGGCCCGGCTCGGCGACTCGCCCACGGGCAGCCACCGCATGACCGACCTGGCCGACGGCGTCGTCTACAGCCGCAGCGGCCTGACCTACCAGGTGGGCCTGCTGGAGAAGGCGGGCCTGGTCGTGCGCGCCCTCTCCCCGGACGACGAGCGCGGCGTCACGGTCACCATCACCGACGCCGGACGGGCGCGGCTCGCGCAGGTGCTCCCCGGCCACGTCGAGGTCGTCCGGGGCCTGCTCTTCGAGCCGCTGTCGGCCGACGACGTCACGACCCTCGCCCGCCTGCTGGCGCCGGTCCGCGACCACATGCGCTCGACGCCGCCCCGCTCCGCGGCGCCCCGCCGCCGCAAGGACCGGGCCTGACCCGCGCCGGCCCGGCCCGGCGCGAATTCGCGCAGTGCCGCACGCGGCGGTGAAGCGCCCGTGGTGGTAAGTCGTCGCCGTGGGTGGTTCCGTTGTCCGGCCGGCGCGTTCCGGACCGCGCGCGGATACTCCCTCCACCCCGCGAACGCGAATCGTAATATCGGTCCCAAGTGCCGGTAAGGGAGTGGTCGAGCCGGAAAATACGGTGTTCCCGCAGGTCGGCACGTCAGGTTGACGCACCACCGGTCCGGGGGTAAATCTCCAGGGAGGGCGTCGATCCGGCGTGAACCTGAAGATTTCCTGATGAACGGACCACATTGCCCAGCCCACTGGACCTGTCCCTGATAAAAGGGCCGATCCCCGTCGCGGCCACCGCCGCCGGCGTGCTCGCGTTGCTGTCGCTGACCATCCGGAAGAACCGGACGTGGTGGACGCGGGTCGTCCCGGTCGTGGTGCTCGCGTGCGCGGCGTCCGTGGCGGGGCTCGCGTTCGTCGTCGACCACGTGTGGAAGCCGTGGCCGGAGCCGCTGCCCCCGGTGCTGACGGCGTGGGCGGGCGCGGTGCTGGCGGCGGCGTGCCTGGCGGCCGCACGGCTGCGTGCCGGGCGCTGGACCTCGCGGGTGCTGAGCGTGGGGCTGGTGGTCGTCGTGGCGGGGGGCGCGGTGACGGCGGCGAACGCGTTCTTCGGCTTCTACCCCACGGCACGGGCGGTGCTCGACGTGCTGGCGGACAGCCGGGTGGACCTGGACGAGGCCGCGCCGCCGGCGTCGAGCGTGGTGGAAGTGCCCGAGGGCGGCAAGCTCGCCGACGTCTGGGCGAGGCCCGCGGACCTGCCGGACAAGGGCACGGTGTCCGAGGTCGACATCCCCGGCGGGTTCCGGGCGCGTCCGGCGTGGATCTACCTGCCGCCCGCGTACGCGGCGACGCCCCGCCCCCGGCTGCCGGTCGTGGTGCTGCTGCCCGGCCAGCCCGGGGCGCCGGGCCGCGGGGTGCTCCCGGGGCGGCTCGGCGGCCACCAGGACCCCTTAGCCCCCGGGCACCGAGG
>NZ_JBHYXZ010000065.1:34239-44856 GCF_042752395.1 Actinosynnema sp. NPDC059335
CGCCCCGCCGCGCCCGCGCCCCCCCGCCCCCGGGGGGGGGGTGTGTGGGGGGCGCCGCGCCCGCGGGGGGGTCGCCGCGCGACTGGTTCGACGCGGGCCGGCTCGCGGACAACATGGACGCGTTCGCGCGCGGGCACGACGGGCTGGCGCCGATCGTGGTCGTGCCCGACCAGCTCGGCGCGGAGACGGCGAACCCGATGTGCCTGGACTCGGACCTCGGGCGGGTGGAGACCTACCTGACCCGCGAGGTGCCCGCGTGGATCAGGCAGCGGCTGACGGTGGACGACCGCCGCGACGCCTGGACCGTCGCGGGCCTGTCCCAGGGCGGCACGTGCGCCCTGCAGTTCGCCGTGCGCGCGCCGGACGTGTACGGGAACTTCATCGACCTGTCCGGCCAGCGCGAACCCACGCTGGGCACGCGCGAGGAGACGGTCAAGGCCGCGTTCGGCGGCGACGAGGCGGCGTTCACCCGCGTCAACCCGATGGACGTCCTGGCCCGCGAGCGGTTCCCGCGCACCGCGGGCGTGATCGTCGCGGGCGCCGGCGACGCGACCTACCGCCAAGGGGACGCCGAGGTGTTCGACGCGTGCCGCCGGGCCGGCATGGACGTGCGGTGGCGGGAGCTGCCGGGCGGGCACGACTGGACCGTCTGGCGACCGGGCCTCTACGACTCCCTGCCGTGGCTGGCCGAGCGGACGGGGCTGAGCAGGTGACCGCGCGACCGCACGACGCGACGGCCGTCCCCGCCGGGCCGACCGCACTCGTCCGCGCCGTGCGCCGGGCCGGCCGGCTGGTCGGCCGCCTGGTCCGGACCGCGCCCCTGACGTGCGCCGCCCTCGTCGCGTTCTGGGGCGTCGGCGTGGCGACCGGCGCGCCGGACCACCCGAACGACGAGCTGATCGCCCGCATCGGCTTCGGCACGGACAGCCCGCTGTGGACCGCGTTCTCCTCGGCGCTGTGGGCGATGGACCTGACGGGCTACCTGGCGACCACCGCGTTGCTGCTCGTCTTCGGCACGCTCGCCGAACGCGAACTCGGGGCCGCGCGCACCGCGCTGATCTTCCTCGCCTCCCACCTGGTCGGCGTGTTCCTCGGCTCCGGGGTGGTGCTGCTGGGCAGCGACATGGGCTGGTCGTGGCTCGACTCGCTGGTGGGGTCGGTCGCGGCCGGGCCGTCGTTCGGCGGGGTGGGCCTCGCGCTGGCGCTGACGTTCCGGATGCCGGTGCTGTGGCGTCGTCGCGTCCGGCTCATCACCGGCCTGTCGGTGCTGGTGCTCGCCCTGTACTCGGGGTGGCTGGAGGACCTGCTGCGGCTGTCCGCCGGCGTGATCGGGCTGCTCGTCGGCCTGGTGTTCCTGCGTGGCGACGCCGCCCGCGAGCCCCGGACGACGGCCGAGACGCGAGTCCTCGTCGCGCTCCTGGTCGCCGCGTCGGCGCTCGGGCCGGTCGTGGTGCTGATGTCGCCGTCCCCCAACGGCCCGCTGTCGTGGTACTCCGACGTGGTCGCCGTCGCGCAGCCGGCGCAGGAGGACGTGGACGTGGTGTGCGGCTCGGGCGCGGTCGAGTTGTGCCGGACGATGGTGATCCAGATGTCCTACGGGCGGCTCCCGGCACTGGTGATGTCGCTGCTGCCGGCCATGCTGCTGCTCGTGCTCGCGGAGGGGCTGCGGCGCGGGCGGAGGTTCGCGTGGTGGTCGGCGCTGGTGTGCAACGTGGGGCACGCGGCGTTCATCGGCTGGTACGTCGTGGGCGCCGCGCAGATCCCGGACATCGGCGGGTTGGAGGTCGTGTTCTCCTACGGCGTCCCGATCCTGGGGCCGCTGGCCATCACCCTCGTGCTGCTGGTGACGCGGAAGCGGTTCACCGTGACGCTGCCCCGGGCCGTGATCCGGAGGTTCTGGCGGTTCACGCTCGGCTGCGTCGGGTCGCTGTCGGCGCTGTACGTCTTCGGCGGGTACCTGGTGCGCGACCAGTTCGTGCCCGAACCGGGGTTCGCGCAGCTCCTCGCGGACCTGCCCAAGCGCTTCCTGCCGCCCGGCTACCTGCTCGGGCTGGTCCCGCTGGAGTTCGAGGCGGACGGGTTCGCCGGCTCGCTGCTGTTCGAGTACACGGGCGTCGTGTTCTGGCTGATCGTGCTGGTGGGCCTGCTGATGGCGTCGTGGCGGGCGTGGCCGTCGTCGTCGGAGGAGCGCGCGGCCCGCGCCCGGGAGCTGATGCGGCGGCACGGCGGTTCGTCGCTGTCGTACATGACGACGTGGCCCGGCAACCAGTACTGGTTCACCCCGGACGGCGAGACCGCGATCGCCTACCGGGTGGTGGCGACGATCGCGCTGACCGTCGGCGACCCGATCGGGCCGGCGCGGATCGAGGCCGTGCGCGGGTTCGCCGAGTTCTGCCAGGAGAACGGTTGGACGCCGTGCCTGTACAGCGTGGGCGCCGACACGAGGGCGATGGCGGAGAGCCTGGGCTGGTCGGCGGTGCAGGTCGCCGAGGACACCGTGATCGAGCTGGGCACGCTCGCCTTCACCGGCAAGAAGTGGCAGGACGTGCGCACCGCCCTGAACAAGGCCGCCAAGGCCGGCATCACCGCCGAGTGGTGCGCCTACGCGGACGCGCCGTACGCCATCACCGACCAGATCCGCTCCATCTCGGCGGAGTGGGTGGCGGACAAGGGCCTGCCGGAGATGGGCTTCACCCTCGGCGGCATCGAGCAGCTCACCGGCGACGGCGTGCGCTGCCTGCTCGCGATCGACCGCGACCGCACCGTGCACGGCATCACCAGCTGGCTGCCGGTGTACGCGGGCGGCGAGGTCGTCGGCTACACCCTCGACTTCATGCGTCGCCGCGCCAACGGCTTCCGCGGCTCCATGGAGTTCCTGATCGCCTCGGCGGCCCTGGCGCTCAAGGCCGAGGGCGTGCGGTTCCTCAGCCTCTCCGGCGCGCCGCTCGCCCGCCTGGACCGCGGCGAACGCCCGCGCGCGCTGCAACGGGTGCTCGACCTCACCGGGCAGGTCCTGGAGCCGGTCTACGGGTTCCGCTCGCTGTTCGCGTTCAAGGCGAAGTTCCAGCCGACCTACCGGCCGATGTTCATGGCCTACCCCGACTCGGCGGCGCTGCCGCGCATCGCGAACGCGGTCAGCCGCGCCTACCTGCCCCACCTCAACGTCCGGCAGGGCGTCCGCCTCGCCACCAGGATGATCACCCGCTCGTGACCCCTCCGCCGGCCCGGCGACCGCGCCGGGTCCGTCATCCGCGTGGTCGGGACGCGCCCGCCGGGCGCGGGATGTTGCGCAGGTTGGTCCGCGCGAGCTGGAGCATGCGGCCGACCCCGCCGTCGAGGACGATCCGGGTCGTGGCGAGCGCGAACCCCTTCACCTGCTCGCCGGTGACGCGCGGGGGCATCGACAGCGCGTTCGGGTCGGTCACGAGGTCGAGCAGCGCGGGACCGGGGTGGGCGAGCACGTCCTGGAGCCCCGCGCGGACGTCGTTCGGCTGCTCCACCCGCAGCGCGTAGATGCCCGCGGCCTGGGCGATCGCGGCGTAGTCGACGGGCGCGTGGTCGGTGCCGTAGTCCGGCAGCCCGTCGACCAGCATCTCCAGCTTCACCATGCCGAGCGAGGAGTTGTTGAAGGTGATGATCTTCACGGGCAGCCGGTGCAGCGCGACCGTCAACAGCTCGCCCATCAGCATGCCGAGGCCGCCGTCGCCGGACATCGCGATCACCTGCCGGCCGGGGTGGGCGAGCTGCGCGCCGATGGCGTGCGGCAGGGCGTTGGCCATGCTGCCGTGGACGAACGAGCCGATCACGCGCCGGCGGCCGTTGGGCATGACGTACCGGGCGGCCCAGACGTTGCACATCCCGGTGTCCACGGTGAACACGGCGTCGTCGTCGGCGACCTCGTCCAGCACGCGCGCGGCGTACTCGGGGTGGATCGGCAGGTGGTGCTCGATGTCGTGGGTGTAGGCGTCCACGACCTGTTCGAGCGACTGGGCGTGGCGCTGGAGCATGCGGTCGAGGAACGACCGGTCGGTCTTCTCCGCCACCAGCGGCAGCACCGCCCGCAGCGTCGCGGCGACGTCGCCGTGGACGCCCAGCTCCAGCGGCGTGCGCCTGCCCAACCGCGAGGCGTCGTGGTCCACCTGGACGGTGCGGGAGCCCGGCAGGAAGCCGTCGTACGGGAAGTCGGTGCCCAGCAGGAGCAGCAGGTCGGCCTCGTGCGTGGCCTGGTAGCACGCGCCGTACCCGAGCAGGCCGCTCATGCCCACGTCGTACGGGTTGTCGTACTGGATCCACTCCTTGCCGCGCAGCGAGTGGCCGATCGGGCTCTTGAGCCGGTCGGCGAGCCGCATCACCTCGGCGTGCGCGCCCCGCGTCCCGGCCCCGCAGAACAACGTCACGGTCCGGGCCGCGTCGAGCCGTTCGGCGAGTGCGCGGACCTGGTCGTCGGGCGGCACGACGGCCCCGGCGGTCACCGCGGGGGCGCCGTCCCCGGTCGGGTGGACGGCCCGCTCGCGCAGGACGTCACCCGGCGCCACGAGCACCGCGACCCCGCCCCGGCCGAGCGCGTGGCGCATCGCGACGCGCACCAGCCTGGGCATCTGCGCGGGCTGGGTGACCATCTCGCAGAAGTGGCTGCAGTCGACGAACAGCCGTTCGGGGTGCGTCTCCTGGAAGAAGCCGGTGCCGATCTGCCCGGAGTCGATGTGCGAGGCGATGGCGAGCACCGGCGCGCCGCTGCGGTGGGCGTCGTACAGGCCCTGGAGCAGGTGCGTGTTGCCGGGGCCGCAGCTGCCCGCGCACACCGCGAGCCGGCCCGTCACCTGCGCCTCGGCGGCGGCCGCGAACGCGCCCGCCTCCTCGTTGCGCACGTGCACCCACTCGATGCCGTCGGTGCGCCGGATCGCGTCCACCACCGGGTTGAGGCTGTCGCCGACCACCCCGTACACGTGTTCGACCCCGGCCTGCCGGAGGACGTCGATCAACTGCCGGGCCAGGGTCGGGGCCACCATCGCCAGCTCCCATCCGCGTTCGGGCGAACCAGGGCCAGGCTCCCACCGGACCCGGCCGGGCGCAGCGCGACCGCGTCACGCGGAGGACCGCCGGGCACGCCGGCGGCGGAGCAGGAGATAGCCCACGAGGACGACCGCGATCAGGACGAGCGGCCCGTACGCGAGGTAGCGGCCCACCGCGGTGAGCGAGGCGGAGAACCCGTAGCCGAGCAGCACGCAGCCCGCGCCCCAGACCACCGCCCCGGTAAGGTTCCACGGCAGGAAGGTGCGCAGGTACGGCATGCGGGCCATGCCCGCCATGGTCGGGGTGAGCGCCCGCAGGACGGCGGTGAACCGGCCGAGCAGCACCGCCCTGCCGCCCTGCCAGCGCAGGAACTCGTCGGCCCGCCGCCAGCGGTGCTCGCCGACCCGGCGGCCGGGCCCTGACGCGCGCAGCCCGGGGCCGAACCGGCGACCCACCTCGTACCCGACGCTGTCACCGAGTGCCGCCGCCCCGACCGCCACGACCACCATCACCCACAGCTCGATCCAGCCCTGGTGCGCCGCGAACCCGGCCACCAGCAACGCCGCCTCGCCGGGCAGCACCAACCCGACCATGATCGCCGCCTCGGCAAACGCGAGCCCGCCCGCGACGAGGTAGAACCAGGCTCCGGCCTGCTCGCCGATCCGGCGCAGCGTCTCGAGCACCGCGCGCACCCTTCCGTCGACCGGACCACCTCGCGGGGTCCGATTCTCGTCCACACCGCCCACCACCGCACCGCGACCACCACCCCGTTCACGGTTCGGCGTCCGGAGGGCGACGGCGTATACGCCAACACTATAACTTCAGTGTTGACTGAAATAAGCAGACGTCCGTCGCGGGTCGGGAAGCCCCGATGGCAACTGCGCTCTCAAGAGTTCGAGACGCCGCCACGCGTGAAGTCGGTCATCGGGACGCCGCCGGTCGCGCCCGGGCCCACGCGGAGCACGCGGTCCAGGTTGGCGGACAGCAGGTCGTCGTGGGACAGGGCGAAGTCGCCGTTGGGGATGCGGCCGTAGTCGTACCGCACGCCCAGCACCGCGTCGGGCAGGAACGCGCGCAGCTTGTGCCGCGTGGTGGGGGAGTAGTCGACCGGTGAGCCCTGGTCGCTGCCGAACAGCAGCCAGTGGTCCGGGCGGACCCAGTCGTCCGCCCTGGGCGCGTCACCGGTGTGGCTGTCGAGCGCGGGCAGGACCAGCACGTCCGGGTTGGTCGGCCGGTACCACAGCAGCAGCGGTTTCGCGCGCAGCGCCTCCGCGTTGTCGAAGCAGCACAGGGCGATCGTGTGGCCGGGGAACACGTCGGCGTAGAACTCGAACAGCTCGCGGCGCAGGCGGGGGCGCTGGTGCGGCGGCACGCGGTCCAGCGCGGCGGGGATGCGGGTCGGGTCGGCGGCCAGCACGACGGTGTAGACGTCGTGCTCGAACACCTCGACGCCGCTTCCCATGGTCGCCGGTCCGCCGGCGGCCGCGGCCGCGGGGCGCACGGCGTCGACCATGCGCGTCAGCACGTCGCCGTCGCGCCCCACCGGGATGAAGTGCCCGGCGGTCAGCCCGGTCGCCGGCAGGTGCAGCACCATCGAGTTCGGGCCGGGCGCGAGGTTCACCGCCGTGTTCTGGTACCCCGGCACCTGGATGCGGCCGTGGTCGGGGTGGTCGCAACGGCCCGCGTACAGCACGGTGCCGCTGAAGTCGGCGTGATCGCTCGAGACGCACACCCGGCCGACTCCAACCACCCGACGGCAGGGTAACGGGGCCGTCACGGAAGGCGATGGAGGGAGTGGGCGCCCGGCGGCGTCCGCGGTCGCGGGGATCGGGGGCGTCATGATCGTCGTCAACGGGGAAGAACGCGCCGTCGCGTCCCTGCTCGCGCTGCTCGGCGACGCGGCGGGGTTGGCGCTCGACGGCGGCGACCCGGTCACGGCGACCCGCGCGGACGGCGAGCCGAGGTCGCCGAGGCTGCGTGCCGCGCTGGAGGAGATGGCCGCCGAGCCGCGGCGCACGGCGCGGGTCGCGGTGAGCGGGCAGCGCAACGTCCACTTCGGGATCTTCGGGTCGAGCCAGCGGCTCAACGTGGTCAACCTCCTGGGTGTGGAGGAGGACGTGCCGGGGCTGGGCGTCGTGATCGCGATCCACGAGGTGTGGGAGAACTACCGGGCCTGGCGGTCCGACGGGCGGCTCGGCGAGTACGGGCCCGCGCACGCCGCCGCGCTGGAGCTGGAGGCCCCGGTGGGCCACGAGCTGATCGGCGGGGCCGGTGGCCGGGTCGCCGCGGCGAGCACGGGCACCTGGCGCGCCCCCGCCTACGTGCTGGACCTGCAGGACCGGTTCGTCGTGCTCGACGCCCGCCCGGACGTCGAAGTCGCCGCGCACGGCCTGTTCCGCGCCTCGGTGCGCGACCGCGTCCCGTGCGGCACGGTCGACATCGACGGCGCGTTCCCGGTCGGTCGGCGGGTCGGGCAGGACGTCGTCCGGGACGCCGCCGAGCTGCTCCGCGAGAACCCCGCGGCGACGGCACGGGTCACCGCCCTGCACACCGACGGCGAACCCGCCGACACGTCCCGGCAACGCGCCGAGGCCGTGCGCAACGCCCTCGTCGTGGCCCTGGACGAGGACGGGTACGCCGAAGGGTCGGGCATCCTGCTGGACGAGGTCCGCGCCAAGGGCGTCGGCGCCGACCTCGGCGCACGCCGGTCCTGGGTCGACCCCGGGCGCGTCCGCAACGCGACGCCCGGGATCCGGGTCGCCGTGGCCACCCCCGCCTCCGCCGGCTGACCCCCTGGGGCGACGGCCAAACACCGAGACGGCGCGGCACAGCGCGCAGCCGGCCTCGCACGAAGTCACCGAGCGCTGCCCCGGCCGTCCCGGTTCCCGAACCTTCGGCTGGCCGTGCCGGCGGCGGAGCTGGGAGCGTGGAAACCGGTCTTCACCAGCGGGCGAGAGTGAAGTGGCCCCGGACCTCACGATCGAGTGGCACCGACACCCACGAGTGGAGTGGAATAGCGCATGCTGACGTTGGGCATCAGCGGACACTTCGACCTGTTACCGACGTTGTACCGGAGCTACATGCACGACGCCGCCGCCTGCCTGGTGGCCGACGGCGAACTCGTCGCCGCGGTCGAGGAGGAGCGGTTCAACCGGATCAAGAAGACCAACCGGTTCCCGACCGACGCCGTGCGGGCCTGCCTGGACCTGGCCGGCGTGCGACCGCAGGACGTGGACGCCGTCGGCTACTACTTCAACCAGGACCTGCTCGACCTCGGCCTGCGGAACTTCCAGGTCTCGTCGCCGACGTACCCGGTCAGCTCCGGCCGCGACCTCCTCCTGGACCGGCTGCGCACCCGGTTCGACTGGGACCTGCCCGCGGACCGGGTGGTGTTCATGCCGCACCACCTCGCGCACGCGTGGTCGTCGTTCGCCCGCTCGGGCATGGCGGACGCCCTGGTCGTCGTCATGGACGGCCGCGGCGAGGACGTCTCCACCACGATCTTCGCGGCCGGCGGCGGCGAGATGCGCGAGCTGCGGTCCTACCCGGTGCCGCACTCGCTCGGCCTGCTCTACCAGGACGCGATCGGCCACGTCGGCTACGGCTTCGGCGACGAGTACAAGGTCATGGGACTGGCGCCCTACGGCGACCCGGCGACCTACCGCGAGCAGTTCCGCAGTTTGTACGCGCTGCTGCCCGACGGCGACTACGAGCTGATCCCCGGCATGCCGGACATCAACCCGACCGTGGGCCCGTTCTACGAGATCGGGTTCCCGACCCGGATCGCCGGCGAACCGGTGACCCAGGAGCACAAGGACTTCGCCGCCGGCCTCCAGGAGATGCTGGAGACGATCGCCATGCACGTGATCACGCACTGGGCCCGCCGGACCGGCGCGACCAGGCTGTGCTTCACCGGCGGCGTCGCGCACAACAGCAGCCTCAACGGGCTGATCCTCCGTTCCGGCCTGTTCGAAGAGGTCTTCGTGCACCCGTCGGCCAACGACGCGGGCTCGGCGGAGGGCGCGGCCATCGTCGCCGCGCAACGCCTCGGCACGCCGCACACCCGGGTCGAGCGGCTGCGCAGCGCGAGCCTGGGCCCGGACCTCGGCACGCCCGAGGAGGTCGAACGGCAGTTGACGGCGTGGAGCGGGATCGTGGACGTCGAGCGGCCCGCCGACATCGTCGACGCGACCGCGCGGCTCCTCGCGGACGGCGCGGTCGTCGGCTGGGCGCACGGCCGGTCCGAGTTCGGGCCGCGCGCGCTGGGCAACCGCAGCATCCTGGCCGACGCCCGCCCGGTGGAGAACCGGGACCGGATCAACGCCATGGTGAAGAAGCGGGAGGGCTTCCGACCGTTCGCGCCCGCCGTCACGCCGGCCGACGCGGCGACGTACTTCGACCTCACCGGGACCGCCGCCGAACACGGGTTCATGTCGTTCGTGGTGCACGTGCACGAGGACCGGCGGGCCGAGCTGGGCGCGGTGACGCACGTGGACGGCACCGCGCGGGTCCAGGTCGTCTCGCCCGACGCCAACCCGAGGTTCCACCGGCTGATCACCCGGTTCGGCGAACTCACGGGCACGCCGGTGCTGCTCAACACGTCGTTCAACAACAACGCCGAGCCGATCGTGCAGACCGTGCACGACGCGGTGACCTGCTTCCTGACCACCGAGATCGACGTGCTGGTGGTCGAGGACTTCCTGGTCCGGCGGCGGGAACCGGTGCTCGGGGCACTGGACGACCTGGTGCCGGCGTTCCGGCCGGACACCCGGCTGCGGAAGGACTGGCGACCCGGCGACGAGGTGAGCGGCGAGATCTACCTGGACTTCTCGTTCGGCCCGTCCACCACCGTCTCGCCGGAGGTGTTCGAGCTGCTGGCCGCCGTGGACGGCAAGTCCACGATCGCCTCGCTGGCCGGCGAGCTGACCGACGAGGCCCGCGCCGAGGTCCTGTCCCTGTGGCAGCGGCGGTTCTTCAGCCTCGCGCCCGAGCGCTGACCCGCGACCGCCTCACGGGACCCGCCAGTACGTTTCCGCGACCACTTCGAGCACCCGGCCGCCGGGGGACTGCGCCCCCGGCACGGGCAACGCCTCGGTCAGCTCGACACCGCCGGGGAACCGGGACAGCAGCCGGGGCAGGGTGCGCAGGTGCAGGGCGTTGCCGAGGTCGACGTACTGCGGCTTGGCCGGGATCAGCCGGCGTTCGAGGAAGTCGGCGGGCAGGGACGCGGCGCCGGCGTCCACGAACACGTGCTCCGGCAGCCCGTGCCGGGCGCGCAACCGGGCCACCGCGGGCGCGACCGCCTCCTCCGCGCCCAGCTCCGGGGCCGCCGGGAAGTCCCACGAGCGCCGCGCCAGCACCACGTCGCGGTAGCGCAGCCCTCCGCGCCGCACCACCCCGCCGTCGGTCTCGCTCGACCGCAGCGCCTCCAGACCGACCCAGCCGCACGCGAGGTCGGTGTGCAGCGGGATGTACCGGTCCGGCAGCATCAGCGGCAACAGCAACCCGAGGTAGACCACGTCCAGCGGCTCGTCGCCGTGCAGCACCCTGACCTCGTCGGTGCGCGGGTCGTGCCGGACCCGGAGTTCGTCCACGGGCAGGTCG
>NZ_JBHYXZ010000066.1:0-7533 GCF_042752395.1 Actinosynnema sp. NPDC059335
GGCTGGTCGCGGCCGCCGCGCCCGGCCAGACCCGGGAGGCGGTGCGGCGGGCGGCGCTGCTGGTCGGCTGGGCGTTGCGCCGCGACGCCGAGGGCGTCGGCGTGGACCCGTTCGACCTGCGCCGGGAGGCGTGGATGCGGCGGGCGGTGCGGGAGGTGGCCGGGCGGCGCTGCGCGGCGGTGGTCGGGTCGTTCCACGCGGCGGCGTTGCTGGACGGGCCGGTGGACGAGTCGCCCGCGCCGGTGGGCGACATCGTCACGTCCCTGGTGCCCTACGGGTTCGCGCTGCTGGACGAGCGTTCCGGCTACCCGGCGGGCATCCGCGACCCGGAGTGGCAGCAGGCGGTGCTGGAGGCGGCGGGCGACCCGGGCGCGGTCGAGGCCGCCGCCGCGTCGTTCCTCGTGCGGATCTGCGCGCGGGTGCGGGAGCTGGGCCACCCGGCCGGTCCGGGCGAGGCGCGGGAGGCGTTGCGGCTGGCGGTCGACCTGGCCCGGCTGCGCGCCCTGCCCGCGCCGGGCCGGGGCGAGCTGGTGGAGGCGGCGCAGACCGTGCTGACGCACGCCGAGCCGCTGGGCCGCGGTCGGGTGGTGGCCCGGGCGGCGGGTGACGTGCTGGTGGGCCGGCGGACCGGTGTCCTCGCGCCGGGCACGCCCCGGTCGGGTCTGGCGCCAGCGGTGGAGGCGTTGGTCGCCTCGCTGCGGCTGCCCGGCCCGGACTCGCGGGAGCCGGCGTCGCTGCGGCTGGACCCGCTGCGGTCGGAGCTGGACGCGCGGCGCGAGGTGGCGTTGCGGCGGTTGACCGTGCTCGGCGTGACCTACGCCGAGGAGACCGCGACCACGGGCGTGGGCGGCGGTGACGCGCTCACCACCCGGTGGACGGTGGCGTGGACCCCGGCGACGGCCGCCACGCTGCCGGTGGCCGGGCTGTGGGGCGCGACGCTGGAGCTGGCCGCCTCCGGGAGGTTGGCGGCGCGGCGGGCCGAGCGGGAGCGGCACGGCGGGCACACGCCGGGGGCCGTGCTGGCCGACCTGCTCGACGCCGCCGCGTGCGCGTTGCCGGACGCGGTGGGCGTGCTGTTGGCCGACGCGGCGACCGTGCTGCCGTCGTCGGGGACGTTGCGCGAGCTGTTGGCGGCGTTGGACCTGCTGGACCGGTTGCGCGCCGGGCACGTGCCCGGCACGCCCGGGGACGTCCTGGACGCGCACCCGTCGCTGGCGGCGGAACTGGAGACGGCGGCGGTGGCGCAGCTCGACGGGCTCGCCGGGTCGGAGGACGTGGCCGACGCGCGGGCGCTGGTCGAGCTGGGGCAGCGGCCGGCCGTGCACGGGGTGCGGTTCGACGCGTGCCTGCGGGCGTTGGCCGACACGGGCGCGCCGCTGATCGCCGGCGCGGCGGGCGCGGCGCGGGTGCTGCTCGGCCTGGTGCCGCCGTCGGTGCTGGGGGAGCGGGTGGCGTCCTGGGTGGACGGCGCGACCACGGTGGAGCGGCGGGGCGCGTTGCGGCGCGGGCTGACGGGCGTGCTGGCGGCGGCCGGGCCGCTGCTGGAGACGCCGGAGGCGTTGTCGCCGTTGCTGGACCGGGTGGAGGGCCTGGCCGACCGCGACTTCCTCGACCGGCTGCCCGCGTTGCGGGGCGCGTTCACGTCGGTGGGCCCGGCGGCGCGGGCCCGGGTGCTGGCCGTGGTGCAGGAGCGCACCGGCACGCGGGTGGACGCGGTCGGCGCGCCCGATCCGGAGCTGCTGGCGGTGTGGTTGGCGGCGGAGCGGGCGGCCGGGGACGTGCTGCGGGCGCACGGCCTCCAGCCCGCGAACCGGGTCGGGGCACGGGCGCGCGGCGTTCGGCCCGACAGCGGTGAGCGGTCGGCGGCGGGCGTGTCGCGGGCGCACGGCGTCGACCCGGAGCGCGGTGAGCGACCGGCCGCCGGCGGTGAGCTGTCCGCCGACGTGCGGTGGCGGTTGGTCCTCGGCGCGCACGGCGAGCGGCCGGCGGGGGCGGGGCGGTTCGCGGCCGCGTTGGACGAGCTGTACGGGCGTGACGGTGGCGAGGGCGCGGCGCGGGGCGACCTCGGGGCCGACCGGTCCAGTCCGTTCCCCGGCGTGCGCGAGTGGTCGGAGGAGCTGGGGGACCTGTTCGGCGAGAGCGTCCGCGAGGAGGTGCTGGCCGCGGCCGCCGAAGGCGGGCGGCTGGAGGCGGCGCTGGAGCTGGACCCGGCGTCGGTGCGGCCGTCGGTCGAGCTGCTGCGCAACGTGCTGTCGCTGGCGGGCGGGTTGTCGGAGTCGGCGCCGGCGCGGCTGCGGCCGTTGGTGGCGCGGCTCGTGCGGGAGCTGACCGCGCAGCTGGCCGACCGGGTGCGGCCCGCGTTGACCGGCATCCAGCTGCCGACGCCGACCCGTCGTCCCGGCGGGCGGCTGGACCTGCCGCGCACCCTGCGCGCCAACCTCGCGACCGCGCGCCGTGACGCCGGCGGCCGGGTGGTGGTCGTGCCGGAGCGGCCGGTGTTCCGCACCCGCGGTCGTCGGGCCAGTGACTGGCGGCTGGTGCTCGTGGTCGACGTCTCCGGCTCGATGGAGGCGTCCACGGTCTGGTCGGCGCTGACCGCGTCGGTGTTCGCCGGCGTGCCCGCGCTGTCGACGCACTTCCTCGCGTTCTCCACGGAGGTCGTGGACCTGACCGAGCGGGTGGCCGACCCGCTGTCGTTGCTGCTGGAGGTCCGGGTGGGCGGCGGCACGCACATCGCGGGGGCGTTGCGCCACGCCCGTTCCCTGGTGACCGTGCCGGAGAGGACGATGGTGGTGCTGGTCAGCGATTTCGAGGAGGGCGGTCCGGTGGGGCCGCTCGTCGCGCAGGTGCGGGAGCTGGTCACGTCGGGGGTGACGGTGCTCGGCTGCGCGAGCCTCGACGACCGCGGCGTCGCCCGCTACTCCACGTCGGTGGCGGGCGCGCTGGTCGCGGCGGGCATGCCGGTCGCCGCGCTCAGCCCGCAGGAGCTGGCCCGCTGGGTGGGGGAGAAGGTGCGCGGATGAGCGTGCCCCCGGTGTTCCCGGCGGTGGTGGCGGACGTGCTCGACGCCCTGCCGCCGAGGCTGCGCAAACGGGTCGACGCGTCGCTGGGGCGGGTCGCGGAGTGGACCGTGACGGTGGACGGCGGCACGGCCCGCGCCACGCTCGACGCCGAGACGACGGTGACGTGGACCTTGCGCGACGGCGTGCTCACCGCGGCCGACGACCTGGTGTGCGGTTGCCTGCTCGCGCCGAAGTGCCTGCACCGGGGTCTCGCGGTGGCCGCGGCCGAGGTGGCGGACGGCGTGCCGGAGCCGGTCGTGGCCGAGCCCGTCGCCGAGGTCGTCGGGACGCCGATCACCGAGGACGAGCGCGCGGCGGCGGCCGTGCTGTGGGCGGCGTGCGCGACCGTGCTCCGCGCGGGCGCCACGGGCAGCGGCGCGGTGGTGCGGGCGGAGCTGCTGCGGGCCGTCCACACGGCACGCGTCGCGGGCCTGCACCGGGCCGCCGCCGACGGCCTGCGTGTCGCCGCCACCCTGGCCGCCGCGCGGTCCGGCGACCCGTCGTTCGACCGCGAAGCGCTCACCGCCGAGTTGGTGGGGCTGATGCTGCTCTGCCACGACCTGCGCACGGGTACGGGCGAGGCGGCGGAGCTGCGCGGCACCGCCCGGCGCGAGTACCGGCCGATCGGCTCGTTGCGCCTGTACGGGCTGTGCACCGAGGTCGTGGTCGCCGGCTCGGGCTACGCCGGGGTCGTCACGCACCTGGTGGACGACGGCGGCGCGCTGTGGACCGTGCCCGCGATCATGCCGGGCGGCGCGGAGCGGGTCGCCGCCGCCGCGAACGGGCCGGTGGCGATCGGCGAGTCGGGGCTCAGCCACCGCGAGCTGGGCCGGGCCGGGCTGCTGCTGTCCGGCGGCACGGCGTCGCCGGACCACCGGCTCGGCGCGGGCAAGGCCGTGCGCGCGGTGGCCGCGTCCGCCGCGTCGTGGGAGGAGCCGCCGTTCGCCGAGTTGTGGGCGCGACCGCTGCCCGACCAGGTGGCGCGGGCGTTCGACGCCCACGCCCGGCCGGACTCCCACCGCCCGGCCGGGGCGGACCTGCTGTTCGTCGCGGGCACGGTGTCGGGCGCGGCGGGGGAGGCGTTGCGGGTGGACGTCGGGGGCATCCCGGTGGACCTCGTCGGCGACGGCGACCGGCCGCGCGAGAACCTGAGGGTGCTCGCCGGCGCGCCCGGTCTGCGCGTGCGGGCCGTCGCGCGCCTGCTGCCGGACCGGCCGGGCACGGCCGTCGCGCTGGCCGTGGCGGGCGACCTGGACCTGCCCGACGAGGTGCGCCACCACGTCGACCTCGGCCTGGACCGGCTGCAACGCTCCCACGTCGCCGGCGGCGGCACCCGCGGTCTGCCGCCGCGACGGGAGCCTGCCGATGGCCTGCCGCGACCGGCTCCGGCCGACAGCCTGCCGCCGCCGGCCGATCGCGTGCCGCTACCGGAGCCGGCCGATCGCGTGCCGCAGCCCGAGTCGGCCGACCGCTTGCCGCTACCGGAGCCGGCCGATCGTGCGCCGCGCCCCGAATCCGCCGACCGCGTGCCGCAGCCCGGATCCGCCGACCGCGTGCCGCTACCGGAGCGGGCCGATCGCGTGCCGCGCCCCGAGTTGGCCGACCGCGAGCCCCGGCCGGAGCCGGCCGATCGTCTGCCGCGGCCCGACCCGGCCGGTCGGGTGCCGCGGCCGGTCAGGCCGTTGGAGAACGTGCTGCACCGGGTCGCGCTCGGCGGTCGGGCGGTGGCGGCGGTCGCCTCGATCGACCGGGAGGTGACCGCCCTGGCCCGCAACGGCCTCACCGCCACGGCGGACCTGCTGGCCGGCCTGGCCGACGCGTCCCGCGACCGCGGTCGGGACGCGTTCGGCCGGGTGATCCCCGACGAAGGCGACGACTTCCCGTTGGCCTGGCTGCGCGCCGGCCTGCACGTCCGCGAGTTCACCCGTGCCGCGGCGCGGCGCGCGTGGCTGGCCGCCGTGGAGGGGGACGGGTAGTCGCGGGATCGCCGGCGGGGTTCGGTAGGCGCGGCCGGCCTCGGGGTCGTCCCGGTCGGGCGTGGTTCGCGGCGGTGGGGCGCGAGGGTCAGGCCGCCTGCCCGTTGTGGGCCGGCACGACGACGACCGGGCAGGTCGCGTGTTCCAGGCAGTGCCTGATCACCGAGCCGAGGATCGTGACGCCGCCCCGGGTGTAGCCGTGCCGGCCGAGGACCAGGCCGTCGGCTTCGCCGGCCAGCTCCACCAGGGCCGGCCCCGGCTCGCCGTCCAGCACCGACCGCTCCACCCGCACGCTCCCGCTCGACCCGATCCCCTCCAGCGCGTCGTCGACCGCGCGCCGCCGGGCGCTGTGGAACACGTCCGCGCTGCCGCCGGGCGTCCGCAGCCCGCACACCGACGCCGCGACCACGACCCCGCCGTCCTGCGTGTGGCGTATGGCCCACTCCAGCGCGGCCTTGCCCGCCGCCGAGTTGTCCACACCGACGATGATCCGCTTGGCTTCCATCACGCCTCCTCGCGGGAGGGTGTCCTCGCTGGGCACCCGCCGAACAACTACCCGGAATAATCGGACCGCCACGCATTCGTGTCGAGCGCGGTAGGCGGTATTTACGCCATTTTTAGGTCTCGGTTCGATGTCGGGTAAAAGGCGATTTACCCGTCCTTTGGGCAGTGGTGCCACGATTTTCGCGGCGATGGTGGGAGCGGGTCACCGGAATGTCGGCGAAAGCGGTCCGAACGGCCCAGCGTCGGCCGTTCGGGGGAGTACTCACGGGTGTTGTCCCACCTCGACGGCCCAGTGGCGGATCACGCGAGTGGCGCATCGGCGCGCGCCCCCGGCGGTTCCACATTCCGTGGAATGGCGACCGGGCGATACCGAGTGGTACTCGCCCGGGTGTTGTTCCGCGCTATTGGCGGTGGTCGGCGTCGCGGTCCGTATGCGAGTTTCATTCCTGTTGTCGAGGGTGGTCGCGTGGTTCCGGAGCGCCCGTTCGGCGTGACCGGGCCGGGCGGCCGTCCTTATCCTGCGGAGGTGTCGAAGCCTCCCTCCGGTCCGCTGTGCACCCGGCACTCGATCGCCGCCCAGCTCGGCGAAGCCGGGCTGCGCGCGGGCGACACCGTGCTCGTGCATTCCTCGTTGAGCGCGCTCGGCTGGGTCTGCGGCGGGGCCAACACCGTCGTGGCGGCGTTGCTCGACGTGCTCGGCGAGGCCGGGACGTTGGTGGTGCCCACCCAGTCGACCGACAACTCCGACCCGGCCGGCTGGCACAACCCGCCCGTGCCCGAGTCGTGGTGGGCCGAGATCCGCGCGTCCCTGCCGCCCTACGACCCGCGCACCACCCCGGCGACGGGCGTCGGCGTGATCCCCGAGGCGGTGCGGACCTGGCCCGGGGCGCTGCGCAGCGCGCACCCGCAGACGTCGTTCGCCGCGCTCGGCGCGCGGGCCGCCGAGGTGGTGGCCGACCACGCCCTCGACAGCCAGCTCGGCGAGCGCAGCCCGCTGGCCCGGCTGGAGGCGATGGGCGCGCGGGTGCTGCTGCTCGGTGTCGGCTTCGGCTCGTGCACGGCGTTCCACCTGGCCGAGTACCGGCTCCCGGACCCGCCGGAGGCGGACAACTCGTTCGCGATCACGACCCCGCGGGGCCGGTCCTGGGCGACCGTCCGCGACCTCGCGCTGGACGACGGCGACTTCGCGGAGCTGGGCGCGGCCTTCGGCGGCGCGCGGCCGGTCCGGCTCGGCCGGGTCGGCGCGGCCGTCACCCGGCTGTTCTCGCTGCCCGACGCGGTCGCGTTCGCCGAGACCTGGCTGGCCGAGCACCGGGGCGACGCTGGGCACCGGGACGACGCCCGGCACCGGGGCGACGCCCAGCGCCGCGACGATGCCGAGCGCCGGAGCGACGCCCAGCACCCGGGCGACGCCGGGCATCGGAACGACGCCGAGCGGACGGACGATGCCGAGCGCCGGAACGACGTTGAGGACCGGGGCGGTTCCCGACTAGGGTGCTGCGGGTGACGAGTCCCGAGTCGGACAGAGCCGAGCCGCCGATCGCCGGCGGCGTCCCGTCCGACCGGTGAGCCACCGGTCCTGATCGCGATCGCCCGTCGGCGGTCGGCACGCGCACGCACCCGACCGCGCACGCCGACCTCGGAGTCGATCCCTTGCCCCTGTTCGTGTACGTCCTCGGCCTTGCCGTGTTCGCGCAAGGCACCTCGGAATTCATGCTGTCCGGTCTGGTCCCCGGCATCGCCGCCGACCTGTCGGTCCCGTCCGGCGCGGCGGCGAGCCTCACCTCCGCCTACGCCGTCGGCATGGTCGTCGGCGCGCCGCTGATGGCCGCCCTGGCCGCGCGGTGGCCACGCCGGCGGGCGCTGGCGGGCTTCCTGACCGCGTTCGTGGGGGGGGGGGCCCCCCGCGCGGGGCCCCACTCGTGCACACCGGCGGGACTAATAGCCCTCAAACGGGTCCGGCGCCCACCGCGCGGTTATTAGCGAGGCAG
>NZ_JBHYXZ010000066.1:7543-44714 GCF_042752395.1 Actinosynnema sp. NPDC059335
GTCGTGCACGCCCTCGGGGCGGTCACGACGAGCTTCCCCGTCCTGTTCGCGACCAGGATCGTCGCCGCGGTCGCCAACGCGGGTTTCCTCGCGGTCGCGATGTCCGTCGCGATCGCCCTGGTGCGCCCGGAGCGGCAGGGCAGGGCGACCGCCGTGCTGCTGTCCGGCATCACGCTGGCGTGCGTCGCGGGCGTGCCGGCGGGCGCGCTGCTCGGCGACCGGGCCGGGTGGCGGTGGGTGTTCTGGGCGGTCGCCGCCCTGTGCGTGCCCGCGTTGGCGCTGGTGTTCCGGTCCGCGCCCGCCGACGCGGCCGACCGCCGCGACGTGGCGGTCCGGCGGGAGGCGCGGGCGTTGCGGTCGCCGGTGCTGCGGCGGGCGCTGCTGCTCGCGGTCCTGGTCAACGGGGCCACGTTCGCCACCTTCGCCTACCTCGCGGTCGTCGCCGTGGACGTCGCCGGGTTGCCCGGCGGTGCGGTGCCCGTGCTGTTGGCGGCTTTCGGCGCGGGCGCGTTCCTCGGCGTCACGGCGGCGGGCCGGCTCGGCGACGCGGCGCTGCGGCCCGCGGTCCTCGCCGCCCTGCCGGTCGGGTGGGCGGCGCTGGCCCTGACCGGCTCGCACGCGCCGCCGCTGTTCGCCTTGGCGGTGGTGCAGGGCGCGTTGTCGTTCGGCGTGGGCTCGGCCCTGGTCGGCCGGGTCGTGCGGGTGGCGTCCGACGCGCCGTCGTTGGGCGGGGCGTTCGCCACGGTCGCGCTGAACCTGGGCGCGTTCCTGGGGCCGCTGGCGGTCGCCGTGGCCTCCGGTGCGGTGGGGGACTACCGCGCCGCGCCGTGGGTCAGCGCCGTCCTGGCGGGGGCGGCGCTCGCCGTCACCGGTGTCCGTAGGCCAGGTTCGTCCCGGTCACCGCGCGTTCCGCGGTGATCACGGTGTCGCCGACGAGCAGCGCGCGGTCGTCCACGAGCGGCGTGCCGTCCTCGCCCCGGCTGAGGCGGCTGCTCAGCAGGGCGGGCGAGCCGGGCTCGCGCCCCAGCACCCGCGCCTGCCCGGCGGTCAGCGCGACCGCCTGGATGGTCTCGCTCGCCTGCCGCACCGGTCGCCCCGACTCCGCGAGGAGCCGGTACAGCGACTCGTGGCGCAGGGCGTCCACGCCGATGCCGAACTCCTCGGGCAGGTAGGACGTCTGCAACAGCAACGGGACGGACCCGCCGGCGGGAGGTCGGGTGCTGCGCAGCCTCTCGACCGCCAGCACCCGACCTCCCCCGGCGAGGCCCAACCGCGCGCCCACGTCGCCCGGCGGCACGACGAGCCGCGCGTCGAGCACCTCGGTCTCCAGCTCGATGCCCTGCTCCACCAGGTCCTGCGCCAGGCTGCGCAACCCCGTCAGCCCGTAGGCGAACGCGGGCCGCCGCACGAACGTGCCGACGCCGTGCCGCGTCTCCAGCAGGCCGTCGGCCTCCAGCGCCGCGATCGCCTGCCGCACCGTCATCAGCGAGACGTCGAACTCCTCGCCCAGCTCGCGCTGCGCGGGCAGCGGCGCGTCCGCCGGGTAGCGCCCGTCCGCGATCCGGTCGGCCAGCGCCCGGTAGATGGCGAGGTACTTGGGCAGGCGCGCCCCGTGCCCGCGGCCCGTGCGCCGCCCGTCGTCCACCGGTGCGAACCCCCGACTCTCAGCCCCCGACGGAGGATAGCGCCCGGCGGAACGCGGCCACCTCCTCCACGACGTCGGCGACGGGCGCGCCGTCGACCAGCATCCGCATCAGGACCGAGCCGATCACCACGCCGTCGGCGTCCGCGCACGCCCGCACCGCGTGCTCGACCGTGGAGATGCCGAAGCCGGTCACCACGGGCAGGTCGGTCACGGCCTTGAGCCGCCGGGCGTTCGCGCCCGCCGTCGCGGCGAGGTCGGCGCGTTCGCCGGTGATCCGCATCGAGCTCATGCAGTAGACGAACCCGGACGACGCCCGCGCGATCTCGCGGCACCGGTCGTCGTCGCAGGCGGGCGCGGCCAGCAGCACCCCGGCGATGCCCAGCTCCGCGGCCCGCGCCAGGTGCTCCGCCGACTCCTCCAGCGGCAGGTCCGGCACGATCACCCCGCGCACGCCCACCGCCGCCAGGTGGTCGAGGAACCCGTCGGCCGTCGCCACGTTGGCGTAGGTCATGACGACCAGCGGCACGTCGAGGTCGAGGTCGGCGAGGTCGTCCAGCAACGCCCTCGGCCGCCCGCCGCGCCGGGCGGAGAGGGCCGCCGCCCGCTGCACCGTCGGGCCGTCGAGCATCGGGTCGGAGAACGGCAGGCCGATCTCGACCGCGTCCGCCCCGGCCTCCGCCGCGCCCCGCACCAGGTCCAGCCAGTCCGGCACGACGCCGGCCATCACGTACGGCACGAGCAGCCGCCGACCGTCGGCGCGGGCGGCCCGCAGGTGGTCTGCCACGGTGTCGGTCATCGCAGGTGCTCCCTGATCTGCTGGACGTCCTTGTCGCCGCGGCCGGACAACGTGACGAGCACCGTCGAGCCGACCGCCAGCTCGCCGGTCGCGGCGGCGTCCACCACCCACGCCAGCGCGTGCGCCGACTCCAGCGCGGGCAGGATGCCCTCGGTCCTCGTCACCAGCCTCAACGCGCGCAACGCCTGCTCGTCGGTGACGCTCGCGTAGTGCGCGCGGCCGGTCTCGGCGAGGTGCACGTGCTCCGGGCCGACGCCCGGGTAGTCCAGCCCGGCGGAGATCGAGTGCGCTTCGAGGACCTGGCTGTCCTCGTCCTGCAGGAAGTGCGAGCGGAACCCGTGCAGCACGCCGGGCCTGCCCTTGTCGACCGCGCTGCCGCCGGCCGCCTCGACGCCGACCAGCCGCGCCGGGGTGTCCACGAACCCGGCGAACGTGCCCGCCGCGTTCGACCCGCCGCCCACGCAGGCCACGACGACGTCCGGCACGGCCGCCGCCAGCCGCTCGGCGCACTGCGCGCGGGCCTCGTCGCCGATGACGCGCTGGAACTCGCGCACCATCCACGGGTACGGGTGCGGGCCCATGGTGGAACCGACGCAGTAGTGCGCGTGCCCGGTCTCGGCGACCCACGCGCGCAGCGCGCCGTTGGTCGCCTCCTTCAACGTGCCCGTGCCGCTCGCGGAGGCGACCGGCACGACCTCGGCCCCGAGCAGCTGCATCCGGAAGACGTTCAGCTCCTGCCGCCGGACGTCGGTCTGCCCCATGTAGACGGTGCAGTCCAGGCCCAGCAGGGCCGCGGCCGT
Source organism: Actinosynnema sp. NPDC059335 (assembly GCF_042752395.1). Classification (NCBI taxonomy): domain Bacteria; kingdom Bacillati; phylum Actinomycetota; class Actinomycetes; order Pseudonocardiales; family Pseudonocardiaceae; genus Actinosynnema; species Actinosynnema sp. NPDC059335. The sequence continues at coordinate 10,785 of NZ_JBHYXZ010000066.1, forward strand.
CGCGGTCGCCACCCCGTGCTGGCCCGCGCCGGTCTCCGCGATCAGCTTGCGCTTGCCCGTGCGCCGCGCCAGCAACGCCTGCCCGAGCACGTTGTTGATCTTGTGCGACCCGGTGTGCGCCAGGTCCTCCCGCTTCAGCAGCACCCGCACGCCCAGCGCCTCGGACAACCGCGCGCAGTCCGTCAACGGCGTGGGCCTGCCCGCGTAGGTGGTGAGCAGCCGGTGGAACTCCGCGGTGAACGCGGCGTCCGCCCACGCCTCGCGGAACGCGGCCTCGACCGCCCGTGCGGCGGGCACCAGCGCCTCCGGCAGGTACCGCCCGCCGAACCTCCCGAACCGACCGGCCGCGTCGGGTGCGCGCATCAAGCCGGTCGTCACGACCTCGTGGAATGACACTTCTAGAACTCTAGAACTGTGGTGCGGCTGTGGCAAGTGGGTGACCGTGTCGCCGCACGGCTCCGGAGGCGGTCGGCGGCGGCTACGGTGCACGCGGACCAGGGCCTGCGTGGCAGGAGGACCGCATGCCGGAGCAGCACGACGCGTTCGCCGAACCGCCCCGGACCGCCGAAGTCGTCGCCGCGCACGCGGAGGAGGTCGCGCTCCAGCGGTTCCGGGCGACTTACGACCCCGGCCGCCGGCCCGACCTGGCCAGGGCGCTGACCGACCTGGCCGCCGTGCACGACGCGGCCGGCCGGCGCCTGGACGCCCTCGGCCCGGCCGAGGAGGCCGTCGCCGTCCACCGGGACCTGGTCGCCGACGACCCGGCGCGGCTGCCCGCGCTGGCCGCGGCGCTGGACGACCTGGGCGTGCGCTGCCACGAGGTCGGCAGGTCCGCGCACGCGGTCGCCCGGTCGCGGGAGGCGGTGGACCTCTACCGGCGGCTGGCCGACGCGGACCCGGCGTACCGGCCGCACCTCGCCGCCGCGACCGCCAACCTGGAACGCCACCGGCAGGCCCGCGAACCGCGCACCAGCTGAGCGACCGGTCCGTCGACCACCTCGCGGGCGGAACCGGTGCTGCGGGTGTGGGCCGGTGCTGCGGGTGTGGGCCGGTGCTGCGGGGGTGAACCGGCGCTGCGAGAGCGGGCCGGCGAGGTGGGAGTGAACGAGCGGGGGCGGGCAGGATGCCGTGAACCGCGTTCCGCCGATCGGGGCGCGCGGGCTACCGTGCGTCGGTGGACGTGGACATCAGACGCGGCGACCTGGCCGACCTCCCCGCGGTCATGGCGATGCTGGACGGCGCGGTGGCGTGGTTGACCGAGTCCGGCCGCACCGGGCAGTGGGGGAGCGAGCCGTTCTCCGACCAGCCCGGCCGCGTGGAGGGCATCGCCGGGAAGATCCGCGAGGGCACCGCCTGGATCGCCGAGGTCGACGGCGTCCCCGCCGGGGCGATGACGCTGGCCCCGAAGCCACCGAAGTACGTGATGCCGGCCGACGAGCCCGAGGTGTACGTGACCCTCCTCGTCACGTCCCGCTCCCACGCCGGGCTCGGCGTGGGCAGCGCCCTGCTGGCCCACGCCCGTGACGAGGCCCGCCGCGCCGGCGTGGACCTCCTGCGGGTGGACTGCTACGCGGGCTCGGACGGCGAGCTGGTCGCCTACTACCGGCGCAACGGGTTCGAGCCCGTCGAGCCGTTCACGGTCGGCGCGTGGCCGGGGCAGCTGTTGGCCCAGCGCGTGCTCACCACACCGCGATAACCACCCGACAGGTGGACGCGCCACCCCGTTCGGAGGCAACACCGCTTCGCCCGGCTCCGCAATTCTGCGTTCTGGGGCGGGATTTCCGGCGTTTCCGCCGGAAATCGACTCACCCCATCAGGGCGTTGGCCGTAGGTTTCGCCCCGAGTACGGTTTGATCTCGAGGATGGCCACCTCTCCTGTCAAACCGTCCGCGGCGCGTCCGCGGCCCCGATCGGGTGTGAGGTGGACTCATGGCGTTGGACGCGCTCGACCTGCTCAAACAAGGTCTTCCGGACAGCTCGGCCCCGCGGCGGAAGATCGTCGTCGTCGGCGCGGGAATGGCCGGGTTGACCGCGGCCATGCTGTTGAAGGAAGCCGGTCACGAGGTCGTCATCCTCGAAGGGCAGAACCGCCTGGGCGGGCGCATCCTCACGCACCGCGGTTTCGCGGGCGACATGTACGGCGAGTTCGGCGCGATGCGGTTCCCGCAGCAGCACCCGATGGTCTCCTGGCTGATCGACGAGAAGTTCAAGCTCGCCACGAAACCGTTCCCGATGTACGACGAGGACACGTTCGTCTACCTCCAGGGCAAGGGCGTGCGGCGCAAGGACTTCAGCGCCGACCAGTTCAGCTTCGACCTGTCCTCCGCCGAGGCCGACCAGGCGCCCCACGAGCTGCTGCGCCGCACCGTGCAACCGCTGATCGACATCATGGAGCACGAGGACGAGGCCAAGGCGTGGCACCGGCTGCTCACCGACTACGACCGGTACACCCTGCTGGGCTACCTGAAGGAGCGCGGCCTGAGCGACGGCGCGCTCTCGATGCTCGGCCCGCTGTTCAACCTGGAGGGTCGCTACCACTTCTCGCTGGTCGAGTGGTTCTCGCACTTCTACGAGGACGTGTTCGGCCACCTCGTGTACATCGTGGACGGCGCGGACTCGCTGCCCAGGGCGTTCGAGCCGATGCTGATGGACGACATCCGCCTCGGCGCGCTGGTGCACGCCATCGACCAGGACGACAGCGGGGTGCGCGTGCACTACCGCGCCGGTCGGCGCACGCAGACCGTCACCGCCGACGAGTGCATCGTGACGGTCCCGTTCGCCAGCCTGCGGCACATGGAGATCCAGGGCCTCGACCCGGACAAGTGGTACGCCATCCGCAACACCTACTACGGCCGTGCGCACAAGCTGTTCATGCAGTTCAGCGAGCGGTGGTGGGAGAGCGGGTACGGCATCACCCACGGCCTCACCGTGACCGACCTGGCGATCCGCAACATCGTCTACCCGCCCGCCGGCCAGGACACCCGCTTCCGCAAGGGCGTGATGATCGCGTCGTACTGCTGGGAGCAGGACAGCATGCCGTACACGCCGCTGGCCGGCGAGGAGAGCGTCATGCAGGCGCTGGAGGACCTGGTCAAGATCCACCCGGAGGCGCGGGACACGTTCGAGTTCGGCGTCTACAAGGACTGGGCGCTCGACTGGTTCGCCTGCGGCATCGGCCCGCTGTTCCGGGCGTTCGAGATGAGCGAGACGTTCTACGAGGACGTGATCCGGCCGGTGAACCGGGTGTGGTTCGCCAACGACGCCTGCGACCGCCGGCACCGGCGGTGGGTGGAGGGCGCGCTCAAGGCGGCGGTGAAGAACGCGTTCGCTATCCACGAGGGCATGCGCGACGAGATGCCCTGGAAGGACTGAGCGGGCCCACCGCGCCGGCCGCTCCCGACGCCTTCGTCGCTCCGCCCGCACGACGTCCCGACCACTCGGTGACGGGTTCTCGTGGAACGATCACCCGGTTCCACGAGAACCCGTCCCGCAAGGGGGTTCACGCCTTCGACCGGCCCGTCGAGACGGTGGACGACGCGGTCACGGGTGGATGTTCTTGTTGAGGTGCAGGAAGTTGGTCGGGTCGTAGTGGCGTTTGAGCGCGCTCAGGCGTGCGGTTTTGCCCGGCCCGTAGGCGTCGGCGACGCGTTGTGCCGGTTCGTCGGCGTCGAGGAAGCCGGGGTGGGTGCGGCGGTCGGTGAACGGGGCGAAGGCGTTCCACGCCTCCCGCGTCCACGCGGTGTGGGCGGCGGTGTCGCCGGGGTCGCTCCAGGTGGACTGGAACATGCAGAAGAACCGGGCGTCGCGGCCGGGGAACGCGGTGCCGTCCTCCGGGACGTGGGCGACGGCGCCTTCGAGGTGCAGCAGTTCGACGATGCACAGGGGTGACACGACCCTGTCGGCTTGGTGGACCAGGGCGGCGATGGCGTCGTCGCCGAGCTCGGCGAGGTAACCGGCGCGGATGCTCTGGCGGTAGCCGTAATCGCCCGCGGGCATGCCGTCGAACATGCTCTGCAGCGTCGTGTAGGGCATGGGAGCGACGAGGTCGGCCGCCGGCGGGCCGAATCGGCGCAGGGGGCGCAGCGCTTCGTCGGCGTCCTCGGGCGGGCCGCTGTGGCACACGCCGATGGCGACCGCCGGTCTGCCGTGCAGGGATTCGGGCAGTCCCGGCATCGGTGGCGCGGTCAGGGCGATGACCGTGGAGGTGACCGAGTCGGGTTCGACGGCGGCGTAGTCGCGGTAGAGGGCCAGGACGTCGGCCAGCCGGTCGCCCGGGTACACCAGCAGCCCGGCCGTGACCTCGCGGACCGGGTGCAGGCGGAACTCGAACTCGGTGACGATGCCGAAGTTGCCGCCCCCGCCGCGCAGCCCCCAGAACAGCTCGCTGTTGTCGTGCTCGCTCGCGGTGAGCAGTTGCCCGTCCGGGGTCACGACGTCGACGGAGAGCAGGTTGTCGACGGTGAGGCCGTGCTTGCGCATCAGCCAGCCCATGCCGCCGCCGAGGGTGACGCCGGCGACGCCCGTGCCGGAGCACTGCCCGCCGGTCGTGGCCAGGCCGAACGCCTGCGTCTCCCGGTCGAACTCGGCCCACGTGAGCCCGGCCTGGGCACGGGCGACTCGCCGCACCGGATCGACCCGGACGCCCTTCATCGGCGACAGGTCGAGCACGACGCCGCCCTCGCACACGCCGTTGCCGGCCACGTCGTGTCCCCCGCCGCGCACCGCCACCTCGACGTCGAACTCCCGCGCCACCGCCAGCGCGTGCCGGACGTCGGCCACCCCGCGACAGCGGGCGATCACCGCCGGACGGCGGTCGGCCACGGCGTTCCACACCACGCGCGCCCCGTCGTACCCGGCATCGCCCGGCAGGAGCAGCTCACCGCGAAACCCGGCGCGGATGGCGTCCGCCACGGCCCGCCCTTCCCGATCCGCCACGGCTCCTCCGATCGTCGGACGCCCGCCGGCCGGACCACCGGCGCACCGGCGCGCGCCGCGGCGACCACCGGGAGGGCAGCGTAACCGCGTACCGCGCCCGAACCGCCCGACGTCGCCCGATCAGACCCACGGCAGGTGAAGGCGAACGATCGTCCCGTTTCCCGGGATCGGTGGTCACCAGGTGTCACCTCGACCGCCCCGGTACGGGGAAGACCTGCCCGTTCGAGGAGCCGGTCGGCGTCCCCACCGCGTGGGTGGTCGTCGGGCCGGTGTCGCGCCGTGGGGCCGGACCGGGCCGGCCGACGAGGGCACTCCGCGATCCGGCGCAACGAAAGGGCGCGTCGGGGCGACCAACCAGATGAGTGCCCGTGATGCGTGCTGCCCGGACCGGAGGGCGTGACCATGACCATCTTCGTCAGCTACACCAGGGCCGACGAGCCCGCGGTGCGCGCCCTCCGGGACGACCTCGACCGGATGGGGCACCAGGTCTGGCTGGACCACGAGATCCACGGCGGCGAGCTGTGGTGGCGCGAGATCATCCGCACCATCCAGGCCGCGCGGGTGTTCGTGTTCGCGCTGTCGCAGGCGTCGTGGAAGTCGGTGCCCTGCCACGCGGAGTTCGACTACGCGCAGCAGCTCGACCTGCCCGTGCTGCCGGTGCAGGTGGGGCCGCTGGACAACCTGCGGATCCCGATCATGGAACGGCAGCTCGTGGACTACCGGGAGCGTGACGCGGACGCGATCGTGGCGTTGGCGGGCGCGCTGACCGAGCTGACCGCCCGCCCGCGCGTGCTGCCGAACCCGCTGCCCACGCCGCCGAAGGTGCCGTTCGAGTACCTCTACCGGATCGCCGAGCTGCTGGGACCGCAGCCGATCGCGCCGGAGCGGCAGGAGATCATCATCGGGCAGCTGCGGCGGCACCTGAGGACGGAGCGGGACGAGATCGCCCGTGCCGACATCCTGAAGCTGTTGCGGGAGTTCCGCGAGCGCGGCGAGATCACCAACCTGAACTCGCGGGAGATCGACGAGATCCTGGCGAACGTGGAGCCGGCGGAAGGGCTGCCCGAGGGGGTCACCTGGCTGTCGGCGGCCGACCACTGGCGGAGGAACCCCGTGGTGATCGGCCCGCCGAAAGATCCGGAGGACGACGCGGCGGAGAGAGCCGAGGGAGTCGAGCAGGATGCGGGCGAACCGCCCGAAAGCATCGAACCCGTCGAGGCCGGCGAGTCGGCCGGGACCGCCGGAACGGGCGGTGCGCCGGCGTGGCTGCGGGGCGCGGTGGAGGCGCAGCGCGCCGCTCCGGTGACGAAGGAAGCGCCGTCCACCACGCCCTGGTGGCAGGGGGACAAGCCCCGACCGCCGGAACCGCCCGCCTCCGCACCACCCGCCGCGCCCACACCGGCTCCGGAAGCCGCCTCCGCCCCGACATCGCCCTGGCCCACCGCATCGACCCCGACCCCGGCGCCCGGTCCCGGTGCGGTGGCGGGCTCGGCGGAGGAGGGCGGTGCGGGCTCCGAGGCGGCCGTGGCCGACGCCGGTTCCCCGTTGGCGTTCGTCAGTGCGGTCCTCGGCGCGCCGGGCATCCCGTTCCTGATGCTCACGGGCACGGGCAGGCACCCCATCGCCGCCACGGTCGCGTTGTCCGTCCTCACCGGACTGGTCCTGGGCGTGCTGGCGGTGAGGCGGCAGGTGCCGCGAGCCCGCGCGGCCCTGGTCATCGCGTCGGTCGGCCTGCTCGGCGTGGTCGTCTACCTGGTCGTGCCGCACGCGTCCTAGCCCGACCGCGCCCGCCGCACGGCGGCGCCGATCGCCCACGCGAGCAGCGCCGCCATCACGCCCCCGCCCACCGCGCCGTCCGGGTCCGACCCCGGGGCGAACAGCAGGCCGACGCAGGCGAGCACGCCGACGAGCAGGGCGACCACGAGCACGCTCACCCGCCGTCCCGCCGGCTGCGGCTCCACCGCCGCCCACCAGTCGCCTTGGCGCGGCCGGACGGGGACGGCGGGCGTGGCGACCGGCGGCCGCGGGACGGGCACGGGCGCGGGCGCGGCAGGCGCGGGCGTGCGTTCCCACCACGGCGTGACGCGCGGCGCGAGCAGCTCCGCCATCCCGGTGCCGGCGACCCACCCCGGCGCGCAGCACCACTGGAGCCGGCGGGCCACGTCGTCCACCAGCGGGTCGCGCAACGCGGCCAGGTGCGCCCAGACGGGCGTGGCGAACGGCGGCCGGTAGTCCTCCTGGTCCAACAGCAGGTTCTCGCCGGTGTGGAAGGCGGACCAGCCGCTCGGGTCGCGCGCCAGCGCCAGCAGCGACAGGTAGATCACCAGCCCGGGGAACGTGTCCATCCACCGACCCCACGGCCGGTGGGCCGGCTGGTAGTTGCGGTGCCCCGTCTCGCCGGGCGGCGGCGTGCCGGCGAACCGGGGGATCCACGAGCAGTCGAAGTCCACCAGCCGCAGCCCGCCGCCCCCGTCCACCAGGACGTTGCCGTGCTGGAGGTCGCCGTGCGCGAACCCGGCCCGCTGGAGCCGCGTCACGAGGTCCCGCCACGACACCGCCAACGCGGCCAGCGACGCGGTGTCCCCGCGCGCCACCAACGCCTCCACGTGCCGGTTGAGCGTGTGGCCCTCGACCCACTGCATCCGCACCACGGGCCACTCGCGGCCGTTGACCCGGATTCCGCCGTCCACCCACCGCGGCAGGGCGACCGCGTCCGCCAGCCCGCTCGCCGTGAAGAACTCGTGCAGCGCGCCGTAACGCTCGCCGCTGGACACGTCCTCGCGGGTGAAGAACCGCAACGCCTGCGCCTGCCCGTCCGCCACCGCCTTGAACACCACGGCGCTCGTCCCCGCCGCAGGCATGGGCACCCCGTACCGGGGGTGGACCACCAGCTCCAGCCCGCGCAGCTCCGCCGCGACGAAGCAGTCCGGGCGCTGCACCGCCTTCACGTACTCCTCGGGCGTGGGGTAGCGGGTCACAGGCACACCACCAGGTGCGTCGCCGGCGCCCGGTCGAGCCGGACCCGCATGAGGGTGACGTCGTCGTTGACCATCTCCCGCGCCGCCCGCGCGCGGGTCACGAGCGCGCGGAACGCGTCCGGGTGGTCCAGCGCCGCCAACGCGGCCCACGAGCCCGGCCCGTCGGCCGCGGCGGCCCACTGGGCGAACGCGTCCGTGGCGAGGTAGAGCGAGTCGCCGTCCAGGAGGTCGCCCTCCGCGAACGACGCCCGGCCGATCACGTCCGCCAACCCGTCGGACCCGGTGGGCAGGCCGTCCGGGTTGGACCCGAACTCCTCGGGCGACAGGGGCGGGAACTGGGTGACGACCCGACCCCCGCGGACGTGGAACAGCACGGCGTCGCCCAGCGCGACCGCCGACCAGCGCGGACGCGGCCCGGCGAGGTCGAGCAGTTCGCAGCCGAGGAACGTGGCGAACGAGCCGACCGTGGCCTGCTTGAGCCGTTGCAGGTCCGTCGCGCCCGCCAGGCGCGGGTCGTCCCGCCACCGGCGCTGCGCCTCCGACACCCACCGGTGCAGCGCGGTCGGGGTGAGGTCGGGAGCCGGGCCCTGGTCGCCGACGAAGCCCGCGACCAACTGCTGCGCCCAGCGCGCCGAGCCGAAGCCCTGCGTGGCGCCGTCCGCGACGGCGAACCGGGGCCCGCGCCCGGCGTCGTCCGCGGGCGCGGCGGCCGCGCCGTCCTCCCACTCGGCCTCGGCGTTGCCGTGCTTGGGCGCGAAGAACACGACCTGCCGGGTGTGGATCACGACGACCCCCTATCGCGTGCGGTCCGGGACCCTGGTCCCGATCTGGAGCACCCGCAGGAGGGTCGAGCGGCCCACGTTGAACGCCAGGCCGCGCGCCCCCGGCCGGACGTCGTAGCCGTCGACCCGGGCGTTGGCCACCATCGGCCCCGGCAGCGGGCTGCTCAGCGCGAACAGCTCCGGGCCGGGCGGCGGCAGGCCGTCCGCGCCGGACGGGAACACGATCTCGGCGACCTCGGCGGGGGAGAGGAAGACGTTGAAGAACAACGTCGCGCCGTCGTTGGTCTCGATCGACGTCAGCCGCCGCACCCACTCCTGCAACGACGCGCCCTCGTACGGGCTGTCGGTCACCATGCCGTCGGTGATGTTGATGACGATCGGCGGGAACGAGTCCGGGTGCGCGGCGGCCCAGTCGAACACGTGCCCGCCCGCCACGGCGATGGCCTGGCACATGGGCGTGCGGTAGCCGTGCACCGGGTCCACCCACACCGGCATCCGGGCGTTCACCGGCATCAGGTCGATCGACGGTTCCTCGCGCACCGCCACGGGGTGCTCGGCCAACTCCGGCAGCGGCACCAGCCCGCGCCCCGCCAGCACGCCGCCGAACGCGGACTCGACGCCCTCGCCGGGTTCGCCGAGACGCGCGCCGTAGCTGAAGATCCCGACGTCGAAGTAGTGCCGCACCGGGGCGTTCACCTCGGCGGTCGCCTTGATGCACATGTCCAGCAGGATGTTGTTCACCGCCAGCGCCGCGCCGTCGGCGAGCGACGCCCCCGTGCGGCCCCAGGCGAGCTTCATCGAGTCCGAGCGGTCCAACAGGATCACCACGCACCCCGGCGTGGACCGCGACACGGACTGCCGGTACTGCTCCACAACGCACCCCCTCCTGCTCGGCCGTCACGTCATCGGGTCAGGTTGCGGCGGACGACCGTCGTCGGCCACGGCGCGTCCGGCCGCCACTCCCACCGGTGGCCGCAGTTCGGGTTGCGGCAGTGGAAGGCGTAGCCGTCGCCGTGCTGCGCCACGTCGAGGCGGAAGTCGCCGCAGCGCGGGCACTGCGCCACGACCGCGCGGTCCACCTCGTAGCCGTCGTCCGCTCGTCCGGTGTGGACGGTGGGCGGGGCGGTCGGGCGTGCCTCGGTCCACCAGGTCCGGTCGGCCGCGGGCCGCGGTCCGACGGCCGCCGGGGTCGGCACGGGCTCCGGCGTCGGTCGCGGCGTCCGGTGCGGTGACGGGGGCGGTGTCGGTTGCGGTGACGGGACCGCTGGGAGTCGCGGCCGTCGACCGGTGGTCAGCACCCCGAGCGCGAGGACGGTCCCGAAGACCGCGCCGGTCGCCACGACGAGGGCCGAGCGCCACAGGTCCGCTCCCCAGGGCAGCACGCCGATCACCGCGCCCGCCACGGCGCACCCGACCGTCACGGCCCCGCCCCGCGCGGTCACCTGCCGGTCTCCGTCCGGGCGACGACGAGGTCCGCCTGCTGCTCGTCGTCGAGCGGCGGCCAGCAGGCGAAGTCGGCGAACTGCTTCGCCGGGTCGGGGGCCGACCACCCCTTCGGGAGCTTCACGCAGACGGTGATCGGCTCGCCCGACGAGGTGATGTGGATGCGGGCCCCGGCGTCCACCGCCAGGGGGGACCCGTCGCCGCCCAGCACTGTGACGGGGACGCGTGCCAGTTCGGTGGCCGGGGACTGATCGGCGGTCACCAACCGGAGGTCGAGCGGACGCGGGGTGACCGGAGGCGGGTCCGGAGGTGGCGCCGGCGCGGGCAGCAGCCACCCGATCAGCGTCGCCACCAGGAACGCGATCACCAGCGCGTACCCCGGGGCCAGCCGGCGGCTGCGCCACGCGGCGCGCGGCTCGGCCCGGTTCCGGGGTTCGGCGGTGCTGCCCGACGTCTGCACCTGGACCTCCGCGCGGAGTTTCGGCGTGTACTCCGGGTATCGCGGAGGATCATGCGCTCGTGTCGCGGTGTCCCCTGAACGGGTTAACGGGGGCGGTTCGTCACCCCACCGTGCCCGTGGTGACCAGGAGGAGGCCGATGGCGGGCAGGAGGTTGTTGGTCTGGTGCGCCACGACGCTCGCGAGGAGGTTGCCGGTGAACATCCGGGCCAGGCCGATCGGGATCGACAGCACCAGCAGCAGCGGTGTGCGCAGCAGTTCCAGGTGGGCGACCGAGAACACCAGGCTGGTCACCGCGAACACGACCCAGCGGTTCCAGCCCAGGCGCTCCACCGCGCGCCACAGCACGCCCCGGAACACCACCTCCTCGGCGAGGGGCGCGACCAGCCACACGACGAGGAACGCGACCACGGCCGCCGCCGGCGCCAGCTCGCGCCCGGCGAACGCGTCGCCCACCGCCGACGAGGCGTCGTCCGCGCCGACCCAGGCCGCCCACAACGCCGCCGCCGGCAGCGTCAGCGCCAACCCGCCCAGGCCGAACCCGAGGCCGATCGCGAGGTCCTTGAGGTCCCAGCGGACCGCCAGCTCGCGCGTCGCCCGCCGGGCGCGCGGACCACCGCCCAGCCAGGCGGTGCCGAGCACTCCCACCAGCGCGGCCGACGACGTGGGCACGACCAGCAGCGCCAGCAGCCGGCCGTCCTCCAGCCCGCCGCCCGTCGCGTCGTGGGACAGCAGCACCAGGACCGACACGGCGAGCATGGTGACCTGGGTGGCGAGGAAGACGGCGAGCAACGTCAGGCCGGTCCGCGGGTCGCGGGTCCGGACGGGCGCGGGGTGCGGGTCGGCCGGGGCCGGCGCGGTCACGCGTTCGGGGTGGGGAGGCGGGCCGATCTGCTCATCGCTCACAACCGTGGATAACCCGTGCGTGCCGCGAGGTCAACTCGAGACCGGGTGGTCCGGCAGGGCGGTGCCGTGGTCGCGGGTCACCCTCGGCCGATGCCGGTCGTCTCCCAGCGGATGCCGGTCAGCCGCGCGGGAAGGCGGGCCGGCGGAAGCGCCACCGCTGCTCGCCGTCGTCGCGGAACTCGCCGGTGGCCCGCATGCCGATCCGCCGCGCCACCGCCTCGCTGGCCAGGTGCTCGGGCGCGATGTGGGCGTGCACGTCCCGCGCGCCGCGCTCCACCAGCCACCCGATCACCGCCGCCGCGGCCTCGGTGGCGTACCCGAGCCCCTGGAACGGCACCCCGACCACCCAGGCCACCTCCGCCGCGAACCCGCCCGCGCACTCCGTCGTGGTCGCCTGCACGGAGCCGACCGCCGCGCCGTCCGCGTCCCGCCGCACGACCCAGTTCAGCCAGCCCTCACGCCCGTCCTCGGAGTGCGGCCGCTCCCACCGCCCGTACCGGGCCACGAGGTCGGCGGCCGTGGGCGGGGCGCCGCCGATGACCGCGTACAACGCCGGGTCGCCCAGCACCGAGGCCATCTCCTCGGCGTGCTCCACCCGCACGGGTTCCACCCGCAACCGCGCCGTCCGCACCACGGCGTCCTCCGGCCAGCGGGCCGGCACCACCACCGGTCGATCCACGTGTCACCCCCGACGTCACGTGCACCCTAATCGCCGTCACGGCGAACGCATGCCCCGCAGGTAGCGGACCGCGGCCCACGGGCGCAGGCCCAGCGGGCGCACCTTCCCCGTCGCGATGGCCCGCGTGAGGCTGATCCGGCGGAAGACGGTGAGCATCATCGCGGTCGGGTCGAACAGGATCCGCGCGTCGAGCCGCCGGCCGTCGGGCGGCTCGACCCGCAACCGCCCGTGCCCGCTGGTCAGCACGACCGGGGTGGTGTGCCGGGAGCGGAATTCGAGGGTGACGCGGTCGCCGCCGCCCGCGCCCGCCAGCAGCCGGCCCGACTGCCCGCCCAGCATCGGCATGAGGAACAGGTCGAAGGCCAGCGCGGCCTCGTGCGCGGCGATGTCCCACGGCACGTCCAGCGCCCGCGCGATGTCCAGCCCGTGGATCAGGATCTCGTTGAGCTGGTGCGCCACGTGCGCGGCCGCGGGCAGCCGCGCGCCGCCCAGCCACGGCCGCGGCTCGCGCGGGTCGACGTCCCGGGCGCGGGCGAGCAGCAGGTCCACCTCTTCGAGCAGGGTGTTGGCCACGACCTCCGGCGACCGCTCGGGGAAGGCCGCCAGGGACAACGCGTTGAGCCGCGCGAACCCGCCCAGGTTCGCCTCCTGCCACCCCCGGTCCAGGTCGGGTTCGTCGAGCGGGGCCAGGTCGCCCGCGATGAGCCCGGCGTTGAGGCGGCCGACGATCGCGACGTGCGCCGCCGTGTCGGCCGCCGACCAGTCGCCGATCGTGCGCCGGTCCGGCGTCCGGCAGTCCAGCAGCAGCCGGCTGAACCGCGTCGCGGCGCCGGCGAGGGCGTCACGGACGTCCTGCCACCGCCGGTCGGTGATGTCCGGCTCCACGAGTAGCACCCTCCCGCACCGTCGACGTCACCTCACCGAGCGTAGTCAATCGGGCCCCGCCGGACTTCCGCGTGCGTGCCCTACCGCCCGCACGGCTCCGGCACGCGGCGCAGGCCGACGTCCGGCGGCTCGGTCGCCGAGTCGAGCACCAGGTGCGGTTCGGCTCTCCCAGGTTTCATCCGCAGCACGTGCTCCCATGACACCGCCCGCGGCCGGCCGGGATCCCCGCGCCCGACCACTCCACGGAGAACGCCGGCAGCCCCGCCGCGCCCCCTTCGGCGGGGCGCCACCGGGAAGGTGCCGCTCACCGGGTGGCGGCGCGCACACCGGTTTGATCACGGAATCGGTTCCCGGTCGATCACCGCTCGTGCCGAGCGCGACCGCAATAGAGCATCATTCACAAATTGCGGTGTGCGCTAGAGTGCCTGTGTTCCGCATCACACTTCCTCGAACGCGAAGGGCCGGCAATGGCACCCAAAATCGCCCCGAATTCCGATCCCGTCCTCGTCCAGCGTTATGACGAACTCTACAACAACAGCGACGCGTTCAAGTCGCGCCTGCACAACGTCGTCACCACCAGTCGTGCCCTCACGCTCGTGTCGGTCGCGGGTGTGGGGGACGCGAGCTACGAAGCGGCGACCAACACCATCAGGGTGTGGCAGCAGAACGCCGGCGGCCCGAAGACGAACACGGAGATCCGGGACGACCTCTTCTTCGAGCTGCACAACGCGAAGAAGGCGATGGCCTTCGCCGACATCAGCGGGCTCAAGGGCTACAACGTCTCGTCGTTGACCAACGACGTCAAAAAGGCCGCGGGCTACGCCCTGGCGGTCGAATGGGCGGAGTGGAACAACGTCGCGGAGTGCGTCATCCTCAACGACGTCGTGAACGCGCAGGCGGCCGGTGCGGGGCCGTTGTTACACACCCCGTCCCCGTTCCGCGCGCCGTTCGCCGCCCCCGGTGACAACTGGATGAAGTTCGAGCACTACCTCGCCGACCAGATCCGGACCGGGCACACGGGGCATTACGACGCCGCCGCGTCGAACCCGACCTGGATCGGCAAGGAAATCCTCAAGCAGGTCGCCGCGAAGAGCCGGGACACGGTGGAGGTCTACCCGAACGAGTTGACCCCGCCGCCCGGTCGGCAGCCCAGCATCAACTTCCGCGGCAACCCGTTCCTCTGGGACCTGGTCAAGAACCTGAAGCTGCGCTAGGTCGTCCGCAACGCGTCGGCACGACCGACCGCCAAGCCATCGGACCGTGAGCACGGTCGAGTCCGCGTGCGCTCCACCCGGCGACCGGCGGTGCTGTCGTGCGGCCCGTCAGTCCTCGGACCGGCGTTCGCCGCCGGCGCGGGCGGGGAGTTGGCCCGTGTGGGCCAGTTGTTCGGCCAGGTCGCGCAGCTTCATGTTGCTCTGCTGGCTGACCCGGACCAGCACGGAGAACGCCTGGTCGGCGGTCAGCTTGTGGCGTTCCATCAGGATGCCCTTGGCCTGGCCGATCAGGTCCCGCGTGTGCACGGCCTCCGCCAGGTGGTCGCGCTCCTGCGCGGTGGCCAGCGCCACGGCCGCGTGGCCGGCGAACAGCAGCCCGACGTGGTGCGACTCCTCCTCGAAGGCGTGCGCCTCCGGCGCGTAGAGGTTGAGCGCGCCCAGGTCGTCGCCGTCCATGTAGAGCCGGAACGACAGCATGCTCGTCACGTCGAACGCCAGTGCGCGTTCGGCGAACAGCGGCCAGCGCGACTCGTCGGCGAGGTCCGGCGCGCTGACCACCTTCTGCTGGTACAGCGCGGTCAGGCACGGTCCCTGGCCGGTGGCGTACTGGATCCGGTCGACCTCGTTCGGCACGTCGTCGGTCGAGGCGACGGTGCGCACCTCCCGCTTGCCCAGGATGGTCATGATGCCCGCGTGCCGCGCGCCGGGGATGGTGCCGACGGCGGTGCGCACGATTTCGTCCAGCGTGTCCTGGGCGTTGTTCTGCCGGTGCAGCGCGCGGGACACCGCGTTCAGCCGGGCCGCCAGGTCCTCGCCGGTCGTGTCCACCGCCATGCGCCACCTTCCGTGGGTCGAGGTCCCAGCATGTCGCGTGCGGCACGTCACGTCCACGTGAGGGGTGCGCCCCGAGGGTTGGAATACGAGCCGGAAGCGTTCCGTTGAAACGGCTGTCGGCCCTGCCCGAGGTGCGCGGGGCGAAAGTCGTCCGAAGCCGCCGTGTCGGCGGACGACCCCACGAAGTCCCTGGCTCGGGCACGCCGTGCGTGCGTGCGCGAGCGCGATGCCGCGAGGAGAACCATGCCGGTGACGACGGACATGCCCCGACAGACCCGCCCGACCGCTCCCGCCCGGACGGCCGCGCAGCCGCGCGAGGGCGCGGGGGACGCCGACCTGGTTGGCCGCTACCTGCGCGAGCTCGCCGCGACGCCGCTGCTCACGGCGGACGAGGAGGTCGTGCTCGCCAAGCGCGTCGAGGCCGGCGTGTACGCCGCCGAGCTGGTGCGGCGGTCCGACGAGGGCGAGAGCCCGGCGCTGGACGCGGAGCGCCGCCGTGCGCTGCGCACGGTGGTCGAGGAGGGCCGCCGGGCGAAGGACCACATGATCCGGGCCAACCTGCGCCTGGTCGTGTCGGTGGCCAAGAAGCACTCGTTCCGCGGCCTGCCGCTGCTGGACGTGGTGCAGGAGGGCAACCTGGGCCTCATCCGCGCGGTGGAGAAGTGGGACTACGTCAAGGGCTTCAAGTTCTCCACCTACGCCGTCTGGTGGATCCGCCAGGCCATCGAGCGCGGCCTGGCCGAGCAGACCCGCACCATCCGGCTGCCGATGCACGTCCACGAGGAGGTCGGCAAGCTGCGCAAGGCCGAGCAGCGACTGCGCCTGGAGGCCGACCGCGAGCCGACCGCCGAGGAGATCGCGGCGGCGGCGAAGATGCCGGTGACCCGGGTGGTCGAGCTGCTGGCCGCGAGCCGCGCCACGCTCAGCCTGGAGGCCCCGGTCGGCGACGAGGGCGACGCGTCGGTGGCCGACCTCATCGAGGACGCCGAGGCCGTGCACGCCCACGAGGCCGTCGAGCAGCACCAGTTCGCCGAGGAGCTGCGTGCCCTGGTGCGCACGCTGCCGGAGCGGCAGGCGCGCATCGTGACCCAGCGCTACGGCCTGGCCGACGGGCAGGCGCACAGCCTCCAGGAGCTGGCCGACGAGCTGGGCCTGACCAAGGAGCGCATCCGCCAGCTGGAGAAGGAGTCCCTTCGCCTGCTGCGCGACCCGGAGCGCCACCGGGCGCTGCTCGCGTGGGCGAGCTGAGCCCCCTTCGGTTTGCGCGTCGCGCCCGGCGGTAGCAGGGTCGGTGGCGCGGCGACCGCGAGGAGGGCCGGTCATGGACGAGCACCCGCACCCCATCCACCACACGACCACCACCGCGCTGGACGGCGACATCGTGCTCGTCAGCGTGTCCGGCGCCATCGACGCGGCCTCGCAGCCCCCGGTCGCGACCGAACTCGACCAGGTGTTCGAGTCGCGTCCCGCCGGGGTGGTGCTCGACCTCGGCGGGGTCGACTTCATGGGCTCGGTCGGGATCGCGATGCTGGTCAACGCCCACCACCGGGCGTCCCGGCTGGGCGTCCCGTTCGCGGTGGTCGCGAACAGCAGGCCCGTGCTGCGGCCGCTGCGGATGAGCCAGGTCGACGGGGCGCTCGCGTTGCACGACTCCGTGGACGCGGCGGTCGCCGCGGTGCGGCTGGTGTCCACCTGATCACGCCGCCCTCAGCCGCCTGACCAGGGCGGTCGCCGCGAGCACGCCCAGCAGGGCGAGCCCCAGCGGCCGCAGCGACCGCGTCCACGGCCAGGCCGGGCCGTCGAGCGCGAGGTGGTCGGTCGGGTACTCCAGGACCCTCGCCGTCCACGTCGCGGTGGCCACGTCGGTGGTGCGCGCCAGGTCGCGCAGCACGCCGTCGAACGGGAAACCCGGCTCGGCGTGCACGTAGACCGGCGCGAGGTCGGCGAACGGGTCCGCCACGCGCTGCCGCGCGGCTTGCGCGCCCGGCACCACCAGCCGGTCCAGCCCGCCCGCCGCGGCGACCGGGTCCGCCCTGGGGACGAACGTCAGCCCGTGCCGCGACCGCACCGGCCCGACGCCCGGCGCGACGGACAGCGTGCGCACGGCCAGCGACTGGCCGTAGGTGTCGAACACCGAGGCCAGTTCGATCTCGCCGACGCCGTCCGACAGCAGCACGCCGGCCGTGTCGCGGTCCCAGCCGAACGCGGTGTTGAACCCCACGACGGCGTCCGCCGGCCGCAGCCGCGCCTGCGCCAGCGCGGCGGCGGTGCCCCGGTGGTAGTGGCGCCACCCGGTGTCCTCGGCCGCCCGGCGCGCGGCCTCCGGTCCGACCAGCCGTTCCACCACGCGCAGCGTGCCGTCCACCCCGGACAGGATCCCGGCCGTGGTGACGACCTCGCCGTCGTCCACGTACCGCGTGCCGCGGACCCAGCGGACCTCCGGGTGCTCCTCCTCGAACGAGTCCACGCGCAACCAGTGGGCCGTCGCGTCGCGCCCGTCGAGCAGGCCGGCCGACGCGAGCACCCCGGACCCGTTGCACACGCCCAGCACCAGCGCCCCGGCCGCCGCCTGCCGCGCCAGCCAGTCCTCGACCGGCTTCGACGTGGGCTCGCCCACGTCCGGCATGGCGGGCACGACGACCACGTCCGGCGGCTGCGCGCCGAGCAGGTCGGCCAGCCCGGCGAAGGTGAGGTCGGGCACCAGGTCCAGCCCGCCGGTCAACGGCTTCGGCCCGGCGGTGGGCGCGACCGCGTAGACGTTGAACGCGCCCGTCGTGGCCAGGACCTCGTAGGGGGCCAGGGTGTCGGACACGACGGCGCCGCGGTCGCCCACCACGACCACGGCGGTCGGCCGGTCCGGGTCGTGCGCCACGGGCGCCGGCGGCGGTGCGGAGCGGTCCGTGCGCGGGGCGTTCAGGTCGTCGAACGCGGCCAGCGCGGTCGGCGTGCCCAGGGCGGCGGGCAGGGCGAGGGCGGCGAACACGAACACCAGCGCGGTGGCCGCGGTCCGGGTCGGCGCGCGCATGGCGCTCAGCACCCGTACTCGTGCCGGCGGCGCAGCATCGCGGCCAGCATCGCCGGGACCATCAGCACGTGACCGGCCGTCATCAACGCCATGGCGGACAGCGCGCCGGCCCAGTGGAACGGCAGCAGCACCGCGAACGGCACGTACATCGCGGCCGACATCTCCGCGACGGACGCCCAGCCGTGCCGGCGGACCCGCATCCACACCGCCATGCCCAGCGCCATGTTCGTCGCCATCACCAGCACGTGCGCGGTCACGTTGTCGTCCAGGCCCGGCCACGCGAACGACCAGACCGGCTCCAGCGCCACCATGCCCACCACCATGGCGACGACCATCTCCAGCAGGTGCCGGGCGAAGCGCAGCACGGGACGCGGCCGGCGCGTCGTGGTGGTCGTCGGTTCCGGGCTCATGTCGGTTCCCTCCGTCGCGATCGGTGTCGTCACGACGGGATCCTCGGCCGACCGGGGTGGTGCGGTCAGGTGCCGAAGGTCACGGGTGCGGTCATGTTCGCGGCATGACCCCGAGCGGGGTCAGCACAGGCCCAGCTCCCTGGCCCGCAGCGCGGCCTGGGTGCGGTCGCGCACCTGGAGCTTGGACAGGACGCTGGTGACGAGGTTCTTCACCGTGCCCTCGGCCAGGAAGAGGGCCCCGGCGATCTCCCGGTTGCTGCGGCCCTCGGCGAGCAGCCGGACGACGTCCAGCTCCCGGTCGGACAGCGGCACGGGCAGCGGTCGCCGCGCCGGCGGGTCGTCGTCCGGCAGGTTGGCGACCCGGGCGACGAGCTTGGCCGCGACCGACGGCTGCAACACCGACTCGCCGCGCCGTGCGGCGACCAGCGCCTCCACCAACCGGGCCGACGACACGTCCTTGAGCAGGTAGCCCAGCGCCCCGGCGCGCAACGCCGCGAACACGTCCGCGTCGTCGTCGAACGTGGTCAACGCCAGCACCCGCACCCCGGGCTGCTCGACGCGCAGCCGGTGGGTGGCCGCGATGCCGTCCAGCACCGGCATCCGCAGGTCCATCAGCACCACGTCGGGCGCCAGCTCGGCGCACAGCCGCACGGCCTGCTCGCCGTCGCCCGCCTCCCCGACCACCTCGATGCCCGGCTGGACCTCCAGCAACGTCGCGAGCGCCTCCCGGAACAGGGCCTGGTCGTCCACGATGAGCACGCGGACCGGCGCGTCCGGGGCGGTCACGCGGGCACCTCCACGGTCAAGGTCAGGCCGCGCCCGGCGGCCGAGTCCACCGACACGCGACCGCCGAGGCCCGCCACCCGCTCCCGGAGCCCGACCAGGCCGTACCCGCCGCCGGGGTCGTCGCCCAGGCCGCGGCCGTCGTCGCGCACCTCCAGCCGGACCAGGTCGACGCGTTCGTAGTCGAGCACCACGCGTGCCGCGGACGCGTCGGCGTGCTTGCGCACGTTGGTCAACCCCTCCTGGGCGGCCCGGAACAACGACTCCTCGACCTCCGCCCGCGCCGCGCGGGCCGTGCCGCGGACCTCCACCTCGGTCGGCACCCCCGCCCCGGTGGCCTCCGACGCCAGCTCCCGCACCGCGTCCACCAGCGGCGCGGACCGGGGCTCGCGCAGCGCGGCGACCGAGCGGCGGACCTCCGCCAACGCCTCCCGCGCCTGCTCCTGAGCCTTGGCGAGCATGCCGTCGAGCCGGTCCGGGTCGGCGGTGGGTATCACCGCGCGGGCGGCCTGCAGCAGCATCTGCACGACGGTGAGGTGGTGGCCGAGGCCGTCGTGGATGTCCCGCGCGACCCGGTTGCGCTCCTGCGTCGTGGCCAACTGCTCGGCCTGGGCCGCGTACCCGCGCAGCCGTTCGTGCGCGACCGCCAGCTCGGCGCGGGCGCGTTGCTCGCGCACCAGCAGCTCCGTGATGACGACGGTGAACGCCGTGACGGCCAACGTGCCCAGCCCTTCCCGCAACCCGTCGGGCCACGCCATCTCCACGTGGATCAGCGGGATGACCGCCGCCACGCCGGCCGCCGCCGGCAGCGGGAGCAGCAGCACGGCCTGCGAGACCAGCACGACCAGCAGCAGCACCGCGCCGATCGCCGCGCCGGACAGCGCGAACAGCACGAACCCCAGCGGCAGCTGGACCAGGACGTACGCCGCCCGCCACGCGCGGCCCCGCCGGTGCACGACCGGGAAGCCGAAGACGGCCAGCGCGCCGTAGGCCAGGCCGACCAGCAGCGTCGGCACGAGCGCCTGCTCGTAGCGCTCCGACCCGAGCGGCAGCGTCACGTACGCGAGCACGGTCAGCACGCTCAGGGCCTTCTGCACGTCCTCACTCTGGGGGAGGCGGAACGGCGTGGTCAACCGAGTGGGGTACGCCACTCGGGCGGTCGACCGGGACGCGGCGGTGTTTGACCGCTCCGCCGATCGGGGTACCTGGTGAGGGCGTCAAACAGTCGGCGCGTCGACATCCCCGGGCGACCGGGTCGAAGGCGGCGATGCGCGGTGGAACTGGATTACGACGACGTGGTGGGGCAGGCCCTGCGCGGGTACGTGCGCCGGGTGAGCGCGGAGATCGGGCTCACCGGCGAGTGCTCCTGCGTGCAGTCCGAGCCGCGGGCGACCGCGTACCTGGCGTTGGACGGGCGGTTGCCCGGCATCCCGGACCGGGACGTGGCGTTGCTGTGGGACGAGCGGCACGGGTGGGCGGCCGCGATCGAGACCCACAGCGGCGAGGACCTCATCATCCAGGCGCGTTTCGGGCCGGACCTGGTGCCGTCGCCCCGGGCCGTCGCCCGGTGGGTCGAGGGGCTGTTCCGCGGCGAAGTGCCCCGTCGGGGTGCGGCGGTCGATGGCCGCGACCCGGCCGGGGAGCCGGCGGCGCGGCTGGCCCGTTACGCGGTCGCGGAACTCGTGCCGGTGCCGCGCGTCGGGTCGGTGTGACCGTCCCCGGGTACACGACGGTATGAGCGTTCAGCCGTGTGTCGCCGCGTCGAGCCAGTGGGTGGACGAGGACGGTGTCCGCCAACCGTCCGGTGACGTCCACGCGTGGACCCCGGGCGCCAACCAGACCCTGTGCGGGCAGGCCCTGAGCCGCAGCCGGCTGGCCCGCTTCCCGCACGTGCCGTGGGCGGACGCGGTGTGGCTGTCGCAGACCACCGACCGCAGCCTGCACCTGTGCACCCGCTGCGTCGCCGCGACCACCCCGCGCGCCCAGCGCTCGGGTCGCCGGTGGACCCGCGTCCGACCGCGCCCGTAGGCGCGGAACGCGCCGGTCGACCGGTGCCGGTGGGGTCTGCCGCATCGCGTCCGGCACCACAGCGCCCGCAGGCGCGCTCTCCAGACCCGGGCACGCCCGGCAGCCGGCCGCTTATGCTCGACGACCCGAAGCGGCGGCGGACGTGCCGCCCGCGCCGAGGGGAGCCGGATGAGCGCGACACCCGTGCTGCGCAAGGCCGTCCGGGCGGACGTGCCCGCCATCGCGGCGCTGATGCGCCGGTCCGTGCTGGAGCTGTTCCCGCACTTCCACGACGAGCGCGAGACCGCGAGCGCGGCGCGCTACCTCACCGAGCCCGACGTGGTGCTGGTGGACGACGGCACCTACTTCGTCCACGAGGCGGCGGGCGAGGTCGTGGCCTGCGGCGGGTGGAGCAAGCGGGACAAGCTCTACACCGGCTCCGGCGACCGGCCCACCGACGGCCGCCTGCTCGACCCGGCCGCCGAGCCCGCCAGGGTGCGCGCGATGTTCGTCCGCGACGACTGGACCCGCCGCGGGCTCGGGCGGGCCATCCTCGCCGCGTGCGAGCGCGACGCCCGCGCGGCCGGCTTCCGGTCGCTGGTGCTGATGGCCACGCTGCCCGGCGTGCCGCTGTACCGGTCGTTCGGGTTCCAGGAGGTGAACAGGACTCGTGTTCCCCTGCCCGACGGTGTGACCCTCGCCGGGGTCGAGATGGCCTACCCGCTCGACCGACCACCGCCACCCCATCGCACGGCCGAGTGACCCTGTGCCACGTTCCGGTGATGAACGGTTCCACCGTTTTTCACCGCTCCTACGCTCGCTCCGTACCCCGGTGCGGAGGGAGCTGATCGTCGTGAGCAGGTCGACCGTCCTCATCGCCACCGAACGGGCGGCCGAGGACAACACCGTGCCGGCGGCCAAGGTCGAGCAGGTCCGCGCGCACCTGCGCGAGTGCGGCCACGACGTGATGGTGGTGCACTCCACCGCCGACGCGGCCGCGGCGATCACCGCGCAGGCCGACCTCGGGGCCGCCGTGGTGAGCTGGGAGCTGGTCGGCGGCACGCTCCCGTCCGCCGAGGACGGACCGGCCGAGCCCGGCGGGGTGCTGCGGATGCTGCTGGACCGGTTCTCCTCGCGCCTGCCCGTGTTCCTGCTGACCACCGGCGACTACAGCGACGAGACCCCGCTGTGGGTGTCGGAGGTCATCAACGGCTGGATCTGGCTGCTGGAGGACACCCCGGACTTCATCGCCGGCCGCATCGACTTCGCCGCCCGCCAGTACCTCGACCACGTGCTGCCGCCGTTCTTCCGCGAGCTGCGCCGGTTCGACGACACGCACCCGTACTCGTGGCACACCCCGGCCCACGCGGGCGGCATCGCGTTCCTCAAGTCGCCGGTGGGTCGGGCGTTCTTCGACTACTACGGCGAACGCCTGTTCCGCACCGACATCTCGGTGTCGGTCGCCGAGCTGGGCTCGCTGTTCGAGCACACCGGCCCGGTCGGCGACGCCGAGCGCAACGCCGCCCGGATCTTCGGCGCGGACGAGACCTACTTCGTGCTGCACGGCACGTCCACGTCGAACCGCATGATCGTGCACAGCGCGGTCGCCCGGGACGAGATCACGCTCCTGGACCGCAACTGCCACAAGGCGATCAACCACGGCGTCACGCTCGCCGGCGCGCGTCCGGTCTACCTGGTGCCCACGCGCAACGGGTACGGGATCACCGGCCCCATCCCGCCGGCGCGGCTGACCCCCGAGGCGGTGCGCGAGCAGATCGCGCGCACCCCGATCGCGGCGGGCGCGGCCGGTCCGGACCCGGCGTACGCGGTCGTCACGAACTCCACCTACGACGGGCTGTGCTACGACACCGTCCGGGTCACCGAACTGCTCGGCGCGTCCACCAGGACGCTGCACTTCGACGAGGCGTGGTTCGCCTACGGCCGGTTCAACCCGCTCTACGCGCGCCGCTACGGCATGGCGGTCGACGGCGACGGGCTGCCGGACGCGAACCGCCCGACCGTGTTCGCCACCCACTCCTCGCACAAGCTCCTGGCCGCGCTGTCGCAGTCCGCGATGATCCACGTCCGGTCGGGGGCCAAGGCGCCGTTCGACCGGTCCCGGTTCAACGAGACGTACATGATGCACGGCACCACGTCGCCGCTGTACCCGATGATCGCCGCCTGCGACGTCGCGGCGGGCATGATGGACGGCCCGGCCGGCACCTGGCTGACCGGCGAGGCCATCACCGAGGCGGTCCGGTTCCGGCAGGCGATGGTCCGGCTGGGCCGGCGGCTGGCCGACGCGGGGGACCGGCCGCCGTGGTTCTTCGGGGTGTGGCAGCCGCCGGAGGTCACCGACCCGGGCACCGGCGGGCGGATCGCGTTCCACGAGGCGCCGCTGGACCTGCTGCGCACCACGCCGGACTGCTGGGCGCTGGAGCCGGACGCGGCGTGGCACGGCTTCCCCGACCTCGAACCCGGCTTCTGCCTGCTCGACCCGGTCAAGGTGACGATCACCTGCCCCGGCGTGGACGCGCGCGGCGACGTGTCGGCGTTCGGCATCCCGGCCCGCGTGGTCACCGCGTACCTGGAGACCCGCCGGATCGTGGTGGAGAAGACGGACGTCTACACGTTCCTGGTGCTGTTCTCCATGGGCATCACAAAGGGCAAGTGGGGCACGCTGCTGGACGCGCTCACCGACTTCAAGCAACTGCACGACGACGGCGCGTCGCTGAGCGAGGTGCTCCCGGACCTGGTCAAGGCGCACCCCGAGCGCTACCGCGGGATGACGTTGCCGCAGCTGTGCGCGGAGATGCACCACAGCCTGGCCGACAGCAAGGTCGTGCAGCTGCTCAACGAGGCGTTCACCAGCCCCGCGCCGCCCACGGCGGTGATGACGCCGGCCGAGGCGTACCAGCGGTTCATCCGGGGCGAGACCGAGCTGGTGGGGCTCGCCGACCTGGCCGACCGCGTGGTGGCCACCCAGGTCACGACCACGCCGCCGGGCATCCCGGTGCTGGTGCCGGGGGAGCGCGTCGGCTCGCCGGACGGCCCGCTGCCCCGGTACCTGCGCGTGCTGGAGGCGTTCGACCAGCGGTTCCCCGGCTTCGCCAGCGAGACGCACGGCGTGCACCACGAGGGCGGCCGGTACTGGATCTCCTGCGTGAAGGAGTGAGGCCGGGCGTGCCGCGCACCCGAACGGTCGGTGTTCCGCCGCCGCGCACATGACCGGTCGCACCGGCGGTATCCGGGGTCGAACGGGAGGACGGCCATGCGCTTCGGCAACACCCGGGTGGAGTTCCTGGGCGGTCGGGCCGGCTGCCTGACCATGCTCGTGGTGTCGGTGCTGTTGTCGGTCCTGCTGACCGTGCTGCTCAACGTCCTGCTGTGATCGCGGTCGGGGCACGGCGCTCGACGCCCGCCGGTCGCCTCCGCACGCCCCTCCCGCCGCTCGGACCAGGTCCCCGCACCGAGACGCCAGCCGGCGGCGCGGGTCAGCGCAGCGGGTCGAAGTCGCGCAACGCGTCCGGCCGCCGGCCGGTGGCGACGTGCTCGGCCAGCAGCCGACCGGTGACCGGGCCGTGGGCGAGCCCCCACATGCCGTGACCGCCCGCGACGTACACGCCGGGCACCCGCACCGCGCCGATGAGCGGCCGGCCGTCGGGCGTGATCGGGCGCGGGCCGACCCACACGTCGCGGCACTCCTCCCAGCGCACGCCGTCCAGCAGCGGGCGGACCGAGGCGATGATCGCCTCCGTTCGGGCCGCCACCGCGGGCGCGTCCGGGTCGCGGAACTCCATGGTGCCCGCGATCCGGAGCGCGCCCCGGTAGGGCGTGCCCGCCACCCGGGCTCCGGGGAGGTAGATCGGACCGGGCACGGGTCGGTCCACCGGCACGGTGAACGAGTAGCCGCGACCGGCGCGCACCGGGACCCGCACACCCCACGCGGCCGCGAGCCGGGACAGCCACGCGCCGGTCGCCACGACCGCGACGTCGGCGACGAGCGTCCCGCCGTCGCGGGTGCGCACGCCCACGCCTCGGCCGTGCGGCCGGACGCCGGTGGCCTCGTCGGTGCGGACCGTCCCGCCCCGGTCGGCGACCGACCGGGCCAGCGCCCGCACGAACCCGCCCGGGTCGAGGTGCCGCTGGCCGTCGATCCGCACGCCCGCGGTCAGGGCCCGCGACGCCAGCGGCACCAGCTCGCGCAGCCGGGCCGCGTCGAGTTCGGCGTGCTCGACCGGCTCGCCGGCCTCGGCCATCCGGTCCAGCTCCCGCAGGAGCCCGTGCGCCTGCCGCCGGTCCGCGAACCCGGCGGTGACCGGGGCGGCGACCGTGGGCGCGGCCACGCCGTTGGCGGTCAGCTCGTCGAACGCCGCCAGGCAACCCGCGTTGAGCGAGCGGTTCGCCCGGACCGCGCGGGTCCACGACGACCAGCGGCAGTGCGCCGCGAACCGGGTCAGGAACGACCACAGCGCCGGGTCGGCGGTCAGCGGGACGTGCAGCGGCGCGGCCGGGTCGAGCAGCGACCGCAGGCCGTAGCGCAGCACGGACGGCTCGTTGAGCGGGATCGTCAGGCCGGGTGCCAACCACCCGGCGTTGCCCCACGACGCCCCGGCCGCCACCCCGGTCCGGTCGACCACGGTCACGGCGACGCCGCGCTCCTGCAGGAACCACGCGGTGGACAGCCCGACGATGCCCGCGCCCACCACCACCGCCGACCGGGGACCGACCTGGACCACGACCACCTCCCACACCCGACCGCCACCAACCGCTACCGCTCAAGCCGCTGCCGCCGCCGACCGCCGCCCCCCACGGACCGCCCGCCGCCGCTCAAGCAGCCGCCGACCGCCCGCCTCCGCCGCGCGTTGCCGAGCCCGGGCGTCGCCGTGCCGATCACGTCGCCGTGCCGATCACACTCCCGCCCACGATCCCGGCCCGCGGCCCGGTGGGCAACCGCCGGCGGTCAGGGCTGGTCGAGCTGGTCCCGCCGGCGGATGGTGACCAGCTCGCTCGCGTCCTCCCGCCGCAGCCTGCGGATCATCGACCAGGCGATCCGCTCCGCCTGCGTCTTCGCCATGTCCGCCTTCGCGCCCACGAACAGGTCGTCCACGGTGGCGGCCCAGAGCGCGAGCCACCGGCTGAAGTGCGCGGACGTCAGCGGGAACTGCTCGTGCAGGGCGAGGTGCACCCGCAGCAGGTTCCGGCGGTACGTGCCGGCGCGGAACAGCACCGTGTCCCAGAAGTCGGCGATCACCGGCAGGTGCGCGGCCAGGTCGAGCCGCGCCACGTCCCGGAAGATCGGGCCCAGCACGCCGTCCTCGAACGCGCGCCGGTAGAACTCGGTCACCACGGTCAGCGCGTCGTCCCGGCCGGTCAGGTCGCGGCTCGCGGTCACGGCGCACCGCCCGCGCGCTGCGGCACCAGGTCGAGCAGCACGGGACCGGCCGGGTCGGCCACGAGACCCCGCACGGTCACCCCGTCCAGCACGGCCAGGAACGCGAGCTGGGCCGTGCGCAACGCGGAGCGCAGGTGGCAGCCGCCGCGCAGCGGGCACGGCGGGCCCTCGCAGTCGACCACCTCGCCGTCGCCCTCCAAGGCGCGCACGATCGCCCCGACGGACGTGTCCAGCACCTCGGCGGGCACCACGACCCCGCCGGCCCGGCCGCGCGCGGTGGCGACGAAGCCGTGCCGCTGGAGGCGCTGCACGACCTTGGCGAGGTGGTTGCGCGGCACGTCCAGGGCGTCGGAGAGCTGGTCGACGGTGAGCCGGCCACCGCCGGAGGCGAGCAGCATCACCACGCGCAGCGCGATGTCCGTCGACCGGATCAGGTGCATGGAGGGCACGGTAGCAAAGAGGTATTGTCGAGTCCGCTTTGTGGTCCGATCGGGACGACGGGAGACGCCATGGGCTCCGACGGGGACGACGTGCCCGTGACCGCGGTGCGCCGGGAGGAGACCGAAGGGGGCGACCCGGTGTGCCGGCTGTCCCGGGTCTGCCCGGAGTGCGGCGCGCTGGACGACGGGCCGGCCCGCCCGGTGTGCCCCCGCTGCGGGGCGACCCTCGCCGAGGGCGGTGGTGCGCGGTGACGTCGGCGGCGGTGGTCGGGGGCGTCTCCTGCCTCTGGCTGGGGATGGTGCTGGCGATCTCGTTCCTGGAGGCTCCGCTGAAGTTCCGCGCGCCGGGCGTGACGCTCGTGGTCGGGCTCGGCATCGGCCGGATCGTGTTCCGCGCGCTCAACGCCGCCGAGGTCGTGCTCGCCGTCGCCGTGGTGGCGGCGTCGCTGGTGGGCGGGTCGCCGAACCCCGTGGCCGTCGGCGTCGTGGTCGTCGTCCTGGTGCTCCAGCTGGCCGCCGTGCGGCCGGTGCTCAACCGGCGGTCCGACCGCGTGCTGGCGGGGGAGACGCCGCCCCGGTCGCGGGCGCACCTCGCGTACGTCGCGCTGGAAGTGGTCAAGGTGGTGGCCCTGGCCGTGCTGGGCGTGACCGCCCTCGGCGCGCCGTGACGCACGGGCCGTTACCGCGGGGCATTTGTTCACAAATGTGACCGGAACCGGTCGGGCCGGTTCACGAATATGACCGGCCGTATTGGCCCCGGATCGTCCTTGATCTGCTCGCACGGCCTTTCACCTCGGCGTTCGACAGTATTCGACGCGCGGGCGGGCGACGCCGTCGAAAACTGCCGTTGACCTGCTGGTTACGCAGCATCTAACATCCGCCGGGAAAGCGAATTCCGCCATCGCGGCGCGTATTTCGCGTGCCCGTGAAATGGATTCGAGCGCATGTTGGTCGGAAAGGGACCGCCGCCTCCCCCGACCTTCCCGGGAAGTGAGAAGTGGAGCTGTGATGAGCACATCGGAGCAACCCCGACCCCCGCGGTCGGCACGGCCGGCGCGCGGCAGGTGGCGCACCGGGTCGGCGGCCGCGGCGGCGGTGATCGCGCTGGCCGCCACCTTCACGGCGTGGTCGGCCGCCGGGTCGGCGCAGGCCGCGGTCGGCGCGGGCACGTACGTGGTGCGGAACGGCGGCAGCGGGCTGTGCCTCGCGGTGCCGAACGCGAGCACGTCCACCGGCGTCCAACTCCAGCAGGCGTCGTGCGGCACGACCGGCAGCCAGCAGTGGACGCTGACCGCGGTGAGCGGCGGCTTCCGGATCACGTCGGTCGCCACCGGCCTGTGCGTGGGCGTCCGGGACGCCTCCACCTCGGCCGGCAAGGCGATCGAGCAGCAGTCGTGCTCCGGGTCCGCAAGCCAGACCTGGAGCCTGACCGCGAGCGGCAGCAACTACCGCGTGGTCAACGCCAACGGCGGCAAGTGCATGAACACCGCCGACAACTCCACCTCGGCCGGCGCGCCCGTGCAGCAGAACTCGTGCGACAGCGTGGCCACCAAGCAGTGGGCGTTCACGCCGACCAGCGGCGGCCCGACCTCGACGTCCACCTCCACGTCCACGACGACGCGGACGACGACCACGACCACGACGACGTCGGTGCCGGGCGGCGGGGACGGCAGCGGTGCGTGGCCGAGCGACACCGGCAGCGTCCACCAGACGACGACCCGGAACGTGGGGACGTACTTCGACGGTGGGATGAAGCGGTACTACGGCATCGGCGACGGTGGTCAGGGCGAGAGCCAGGACCCGATGTTCGTGGTGGCGAACGGCGGGACGATCGAGAACCTGTTCATCGACGCGCCGGCGGGCGACGGCATCCACTGCGAGGGGTCGTGCACGATCCGCAACGTGTGGTGGAACGACGTGGGCGAGGACGCGGCGACGTTCAAGTCGTCGAGCTCGTCGGCGACGTACCTGGTGGACGGCGGCGGGGCGCGGAAGGCGTCGGACAAGGTGTTCCAGCACAACGGCGCGGGGACGGTGACGATCCGGAACTTCCAGGTGCACGACGCGGGCAAGCTGTACCGGGCCTGCGGGAACTGCTCGACGTCGTACCAGCGCCACGTGGTGATGAACGGGGTGACGGCCCGGAACACGGACGTGTTGGCGGGCATCAACACGAACTGGGGCGACACGGCCCGGTTCTCGCGGATCACGGTCTACGGCGACACGACGATCTGCGAGAAGTACCAGGGCGTGCCGAAGGGCTCGGAGCCGAAGAAGATCGGTGAGGGCGCGGACGGCAAGAACTGCTTCTACGCCGCCTCCGACATCACCTACCGGTAGGCGCGGCGGTTCGACACGGATCGGGGTCGCGGCCCGCGGGTCGCGGCCCCGACCTGTCGGTTCGGCTACCGTGTGCGGCGACCGGACGTGGCGTGACCAGGGGTGAGGGGCGACAGCGGTGACCAGCTGGATCGACGTGATCAACTATGTCCGGACGCGGTACGAGGTGCTTGAGGAGACCGACAGCTGGCTGCGGTTCCGCCTCGACACCGGTCGGGACCGGACCCAGCAGGTGTCGGTGCACCACGTGCCGGAGTCGGACGGCGTCGCGTGGGTCGAGATCTCCTCGCCGGTCGGCCGGGCCGACGCGATCGACCTGCGGCGACTGCTGGAGCTGGCCGGCACGTCGGCGGTGGGCGGCGCCGCGGTGGTCGACGGCGTGGCCCTGCTCAAGCACACCGTGCCGCTGGAGGACCTGAGCGTGCGGGAGGAGTTCGAACGCCCGTTGATGCTGCTCGTGGCGGCCGCGGACGAGTTCGAGCACGAGCTGACGCGGGCCGACAGCTACTGACCGTCCCGCCGGCTCAGGCCAGCGCCAGCTCCGCCCACACGGTCTTGCCGTCGTCGTGCACCCGCGTGCCCCAGCGGCGGCACGACAGGCTGTCCACCATGACCAGGCCGCGGCCGCGGAAGCCGTTCAGGCGCGACGTGCCGGCGACCGGCAGGAGGTCGGGGCTGCCGTCGTCCACCTCCACGCGCAGCGCCCGGTAGTCCGGCGTGGGGTGCACGCGCAGCCGGCGTGGCGCGCCGGCGTGGTCGTAGGCGTTGGACACCAGTTCCGTGCAGACCAGCAGCAGGTCCTGCAGCAGCTCTTCGGCGAGGTCGGCCAGGACGGTGGCCAGCCAGTGCCGGATCTGCGCCAGCGGTGGCACCGACATGTTCAGCTCGATGCTGATCTTCGTGGTGAGCGTGTTGTCCGACAACGTCATGGCCGTCCCCAGGTCACTGCGGCCGCCTCGTTCCGGCAGGAGGCAGCCTCGGCACGTCGGAGTACCCCGCTCGTTCGTTCGGCACACATCGCGCCCTCGATCGTGCGCTGTGCACATGCCGGGTCACGGGTGGTGATCTACTCTTACCCATCGTGAGCGAGGAGACGGTTCCGGTGGACGACCCGGTCGCGGTGCTGCGCACCGCGGTCGACTCCGCCGTGCGGGCCGTGCTGCGCCTCGACCCCCACCACGCCGACGCGCGCGTGGAGATGGCCCGGGTGCTCACGGCGTTCGGTGACGCGGTGGAGCCGGTGCTGGACCGGCTGGTCGCGCTGACCGACGCCGCGCCGCACGGGCCGGTGGCGGCCACCCTGGGGTTCATGCGGGACGCCAAGGCGCAGGCCGCCGACGGCGACGTGCAGGCCGCGCGCGTGTTCCTGCTCGCCGGCCGCACCGCGCTGTTCCGCCTCGCCCGGCCGGTGCCGGACTCGGGCGTGGCGCCGGGCTGAGCGCCGGAGCGGCGCTGTGCTGAGGGCCGGAGCGGCACCGGGCTGAGCGCCGGAGCGGCCCTGTGCTGAGGGCCGGAGCGGCGCCGTGCTCCGTGGGGCGGAACGCCCTGCTCAGGCCGTGCGGCCGAACGGCTCGCCGGTCCACGTCTCCGCGCCGGACAGGGTGTCCGCAGCCAGGTGGTCGAGCACGTCCCACATCCGGCCGGCGCGGGCGAAGGCGCGGCGCTGCCGGGCCGCCCCGCCGCCGTTGCCGTCCAGTGTGGACACCAGTTGCCCGACCAGCTCCCCGTCGGCGTGGTCGAGGTGGTCGTGGACGTGGTGCAGCAGCCGGTCCAGCAGCAGGCGCGCGGGCAGCAGGCGGCCGGACAGCACGTCGAGGGCCTGGCCGCCGATGCCGTCGCGCGCCGACCGCCAGCAGGCGGCGCGCAACACCTCCGTCGGCACGGGCGTCGCCCGCAGGCCGCGGCCCAGGTCGGCCAGCGCCGCGACGACGAGCGCGCGCACCAGGGCCGCCAACAACACCGCTTCGTCCACCGTGGCCGCGACGTCCGCGACCCGCACCTCCACGGTCGGCAGGTGCGCGGACGGCCGCACGTCCCAGTAGACCATCCGCCGGTCCCGGATCGCGCCCGCCGCGAGCAGCGCGTCGCAGGTGGACTCGTAGTGCGCCAACGACTCGAAGTAGGGCGGCGGTCCGGCGGTCGGCCAGCGCGACCACACGATCGAGCGCCAACTCGCGTACCCCGTGTCCCGCCCGCGGGTGAAGGGCGAGTTCGCGGTGAGCGTCCCGAGCACCGGCAACCACGGCCGCACGTGGTTGCACACCTGCACCGCCGTCTCCGGGTCGGGCACGGCCACGTGCACGTGACAGCCGCAGATGGACTGCTCGCCGGCCAGCAGCCGGTAGTCCTCACCGAGAGCCCGGTACCGCTCCCGGTCGCTGATGACCACGTCCGGCCCACCGACCGGCGGCGCGCCGACCGCGAGCAGCCGGTGCCCGAGCCGGTGCGCGGCCTCGGCGGCCACCAGGCGCAGGCCGTGCAGCTGGCGCCGCACGTCGGCGAGGTCGCGGCAGACGGGCGTCTGGACCTCGACCTGCGAGGCGGCCAACTCGACGTCGAGCGCCACCCCGAAACGCGACCTGACCGACTCGACCACCTCGCCGCCGTGCGGCACCGGCTCACCGGTCAGCGCGTCCACGAGGAGGAACTCCTCCTCGACGCCGAGCGTCGGCGCAGCGCCCACGAGACTGCCCATCGCGGCCTCCGATGGCTGGTCGGCCATGGAGGAGTGGGATACCCGGAACCCACGCCGTGAACCGGGCGACCGCGCACCAGCCCCCGACAGCCAGGCCGGCCAGGTTCAACCTCTGGGGTGAACCTCACCGGCCGCCCGCCCTCCAAGGGCGAAACGCGGCCATCTGTGGTCGACATCTTCGCCGCTTCGGTGGAGCAGGGTTCGGCGAGAGCAGTACCGTGGGAGACCGCCCTATGGCGACTGTTGTACTGCCGCTGCTGGCTGTTCCGCACAATTCTGGCCACCGACATGGCCGGTTCGGTTCTGGCATGAATCGGCAACCCTATCGGGTAAAGACATAAAGATGTGGTGTCACTCGTTCGTGTGGGAGCGACACTGTTCGACCAGGCACGATACATGCCTGGCGCTTGGGGCCATGTCGTCGTCGGGGAGTTGGCACCTACAGCGGCGACAGAGATTGTGGCCGGAGTCGCTTCTGGCAGGAGCAGGTGAAAATCCTTCTTTCTTCATGGACAGTGCGGGCTTCGGGCAAACCCAGTGAAGTGAATCCTTCCTCGGCCGCCTCCCAGTGCTGTACGGCGTCAGTGTGCCTACCGAGCGCGTGCATGGTTTGTGCGACACCGTGATCGGCATGGGCCCCGTGGACCCGGTTCCCCGTACCGGTGGCCAACGCGAGAGCGGCCTCGTAGTTCCGGTGCGCCCCACCTAGGTCTCCGCCGGCCTGGGCGGTGGCGGCACGATCCAGGTAGAGGCGGGTGCGCAAGTCCGTGTCGGGTACGTCGACCGCCACCGTTCTGGCCCGCTCCTGGTAGCGCGCGGCCTCGGTCAGCCTGCCCAGCGACCGGTGCACGTTGCCGATGTAGTTCAACGCGTAGGCGGCCAGGCTGTCGTCGCCGAGTTCGACGGCCAGGTCGTATGCCTCCGAGTGAGCTGCCAGCGACTCGTCGGCCATGCCGAGCCGTTGTTGCACCACGCCCAGGTTGTTCAGTGCGTGCGCAAGGCCCTGCCGGTGGTTGACCTCGCGCAGTATGGGCACGGCGGTGAGGTGCTGACGCAGTGCCACGTCGAGGTCGCCGCGCTCCTCGTGGAGCACACCGAGCATGCTGAGGGCGTGCGCCTCAC
This sequence comes from Actinosynnema sp. NPDC059335, assembly GCF_042752395.1. Lineage (NCBI taxonomy): Bacteria > Bacillati > Actinomycetota > Actinomycetes > Pseudonocardiales > Pseudonocardiaceae > Actinosynnema > Actinosynnema sp. NPDC059335. Next base: position 44,116 of record NZ_JBHYXZ010000066.1, read on the forward strand.
CGCGCAGGTCACCGCACCGCTCGTACTTCTCGAGTGCGGTCGCGAAATGCTCAATCGCCTCGTCGTGGCGGCCAAGCTGCACGAGTGAGATGGCGATCGCGCCCAATGTGGCGGCTTCGCCGAGCATGTTTCCCAGCTGCTGCCACAGGAGCAGCGCCTGCGTGGCCAGTTCCAGCGCTTGGGCAAGTTGACCGAGGCGTTCGTACGCGGTAGCCAGGCGAAGCAGCACGTGAGCTCGGCCGTACCTATTCGCCGGATCGGCTGTCACGATCCGCCTGGCCAGTTCCATGGTTTCGATCCAGTCCGCGAATTGGCCGGTGCTGCCGAAGTGACGCCACATCAACACGGCGAGTCGCCATGCATGTTCGGGCTGGTTGTGAGCGACGGCGTAGTGGATGGCCTTTACCAGGTTGTCTCGCTCGGTGATGATCCACTCCAGTGCGGCACCTTGGCTGGTGAAGCCGAGGGAGAGGGAGCAACTCCGGTGCACCGGGGGCAGCAGCGCGCGGTCGAACGGGTAGGCGGCCCCCACGGCCTCGGCCAGGCCGACCAGGTAGAAGTCGAGCAGGCGGAGCACGGCGTCCTCGTGCTCGGTCGGC
>NZ_JBHYXZ010000067.1:0-4856 GCF_042752395.1 Actinosynnema sp. NPDC059335
GGGGGGGGGTGTGTGTGGGTGGTGGTGGGGGGGGGTTGTTGTGTGTGTGGGGGGGGGGGGGGGGGGCGGGGCGCGGGGGGCGCCCCCCCCCCCCCCCGTTGCGGTGGGTCAGGGGTTGATGGTGATGGTGAACGTCGAGGTGCGGTTGCGGATGTTCTCGACGTTGTTGCTGAACCTCAGGTTGTTGAAGGTGACCGAGCCGACCGCCGGGCCCTGGCCCTGCTCGGGCATCTCGTTGGCCCACAGGCCCATGCCCGACTTGTGCTCGAACTCGTCACCGCTCAGCCGGGCCCCGGAGATGGAGATGTTGGTCAGGACGGTGTCCTGGATGGGGTTCTCCGGTGTCGACCCGGTGTACTTCGTCTGGAACATGATCCCCGAGTACGTCGGGTCGATGATGTCGACGTCGTTGACCCGGATGCCCCGGAACGGCTTGGAGGCCGAGAACATCCAGATGCCCGGGAACGTCTGCGCGCCCCAGAAGTGGCCGCCGGTGCGCACCAGCGTGATGCCGCTGAACGTCGTCGGTTCCGGGCCGAAGCCGTTCATCGGGTAGCCGAAGTCGAGCGAGCTGATCGTGACGCCGGAGTAGGTGAGCGTGTCCGCGATGTAGATGTTGCGGAACGTGTTGAGGTAGCCGCCGTAGACGGCCAACCCCGCCGCGCGCCACGTGGTGAGCGACGTCAGGTTCTCGTAGACGTTGTTCTTCTCGTCGGCACCGCCCGCGTCGATGGCGGAGAACAGCGCGAAGCTGTCGTCACCGGTGGAGCGCGCCTCGATGTTGGCCACCCGGTTGTCCGTGCTGCCGTTGGTCATGTTGATGCCGTCGGCGAACATGTTGCGGATCCGGGAGTCCTTGATGGTCATGAAGTCGGTGTTCGCGCCCCAGTAGAGGCACACCATGTGCTCGGCCCAGATGTCCTCGATGGTGATGTTGGAGACGTTGGCGAAGTCGAACACCTTGCCCGGCCCGTCGATGCGGGACGTGTAGTTGCCGAAGAACGCGAACCCGCTGAACGTCGAGCCGTTCACCGACTGCTCGGCCCGGAAGCCCGCGTCGGTGTTCTCCTGCGTGGTCGGCACGACGAACCTGGTGAACCACGGCCCCGCGCCGACCACCCGCACCGGCTTGCCGTACACCTGGAACTTCTGCGAGGTGGTGTAGGTGCCGGCCGGCAGGTAGACGCCGAGCAGGTTGCCGCTGGTGTCCATGCGGAACCGGTCGAGCGCGTTCTGCACGTCCTGGTGGCTGAACCCGGTGGGCGTGACGTACCGGGCGGGGTCGGGGTTGGGCCGTGCCACCGCGCGCTCGAAGTTCACGAAGTCGATGGCGTAGTTGGTGGTGTTGGCCGGGTCCTTCTGCAGCTTGATCTTCGTGCCGGCCGGGAACGTGTCGTTGAGCATCACGTTCGCCTCGTCGTAGATGTGCCGCGGCCCGCCCGCGCCGGGGGAGTTGCCCGGCGACGCCTCGTTGCCGTAGAGCCAGATGTGCCGCGAGTGCAGGTCGAGCGCCTTGTGGAAGGTCCCGTTGACGTAGACGTTGAGCGTGGCCGCGATGCCGCCGCCGCCCGCCGAGTCGGGGATGGAGAAGCGGGTGACCAGGGTGTTGGTCGGCCCGTTGGTGGTGAACTCGACCGACGCGCCGGTGGTGTTGAGGGTGACCGCGCGCCGCCCGGACGCCTCGCCGGCGAGGTCGCCGATGGTGCGGTTGGGCCCGATCTTCTGCGCGCCGCCCGCGGTGACCGCGTCCTCCGCCTCGATGTGCTCCCACGGCACGTTAGCGCCCCGGCCCACGAACAGCGACTGGGTCGTCACGTTGTTCGCCCGCCGGGCCGCGATCTCGTTGGCGTCGACCGCGACGTCGGTCCTGAGCGTGTACTTGCCGTTCGCGGCGGCCCACGTGCCGAGCGTGATCGGCGCGGCGGACTGGCCCGGCTGGACGACCCCGGTGAAGCCGCCGGTGAACGTGCGCACGGTCGCGCCGGTGGTCGCGTTGACGAGCGTGAGCGTGACGGGGTGCGCGCCGCTCGCCGTGGCGATGGAGCCCTCGTTGCGCAGGACGACGGTGAACGTGGTGTTCTGGCCGTTGGCCGGGTTGTTCGGCGACCAGCTCAGCGCGCCCACGAGGTCGGAGCTGGGCACGGGCGTGACGACGAGGGCGCTCGGGTGCAGGCGCGAGTTGTTGGCCTCGTTCTGCTCCACCACCTTCTTCGTCTCGTCCACCTTCGCCGTGTACTGGTAGGAGCCGGAGCCGCGCGGGCCGATGTCGGCGGTGACGGTCGCCGACGCGCCCGCCGCGAGCGCGCCGACCTGGGCGGTGCCCACGGCGTCGTCGCCGAGGAAGAACGTCACGTCGGTCGCGCCCGATGCCGCCGTGCCCGCGTTGCGCACGGTGGCCGACAGCGTGACCGGGTCGGTCTCGACCGGGCTCGTCGGGCTGAAGGACGTGCCGGTCACGGTGAGGTCCGGGTTGGGCGCGGCCACGCCGAACACCTGGAACTCGGCCACCTGGCCGCCGGGCGCGCCGGTGTTGGCGGTGATGCGCAGCTGCACGTCCGCGACCCGCCCGCTCAGCGGGATGGTGACCGTGTTGCCGGTGGCGGGGTTGAACACGTAGTCGCGGGCGGGGACCAGGCTGGTGAAGCCGGTGGCGCTCTGCTCCCGGCCGAGCACCTGGATGTTCTGCGTGCGGGTGCCCCACGCCGAGGACGGGTTGAGCTTGAGCACGACCGAGCTGAGGTCGGCGTTCGCGCCGAGCTGCGTGGTCAGCGTGTTCGGGTAGGTCGCGCCCTCCCAGTACGTGTTCACGTCGTCGTCGTTGGCGTTGGCCGCGACGAACGTGAACGTGTGCGAGGAGGCGGTGATCGGCCTGCCCTTGGCGAGGTTCGTGCCGTTGCCGGGCGTGCCGGGCCGGGTGACCGAGGCGCTGGGCGGCGACTGGTTGCCCGCCGCGTCCCGGGCGATCACGTGGTAGGTGACCGCGACGCCGTCGGGCTGGGAGTCGGTGTAGGTGAGCACCGTGCCGGGGACGCTCGTGCGCAGCGCGCCGTTGGCGTACACGTCGTAGCCGGTGACGCCGGTGTTGTCGGTCGACGCCGACCAGGTCAGCCGGATCTGGCCGGACTGCGGCGAGGTGTAGGCGAGGTTGCCGGGCGCGGTCGGGGCCTGGGTGTCGCCGCCGGTCGGGCCGTGCAGCTCGAACTCGGAGATCTGCCCGGCGGGCCACCCGGTGTTGCCGGTGACGAGCAGCCGCACGTACCGCGTGGTGGCCGCGGTGAACGGGATGGTCACCGTGTTGTTCGCGCTGGGGTTGAACGCGTACTGGGCGGACGGGACGAGGTCGGCGAAGTTCTGGCCGTCGGCGCTGTGCTGCACGGCGAGCGTCTGGGTGCGCGCGCCCCAGTTCGCCGTCGGCAGCTTGAGCACGACGCGGTCGACCTTGACGGCCGCGCCCAGGTCGGCCCGCAGCCACTGCGGGAACGCGTTGTTCGCGCTCTCCCAGTAGGTGGCCTGGTTGCCGTCGCCGACGTTGGACGCCTGGTAGACATCGACGTGGCTGCTCGCGGTGTAGGTGGCGGCGAGCTTGGCGCCGACGTCGGCTTCGCGGACGTCGATGTCCTCGACCGCCGCGCCGTCGACGCGCACGTAGCGCACGAGTGTGGGGTCGAAGTCGAACGTCTGCTGCTCGCCCGTGCGCGGGGCGGACGGCACGAGGGTGGCGAACCCCTTGCCGTCGAGGCTGGTCTGGACGGAGAAGGTGGCGTCGTCGTCCGGGAGGGACAGGCGCACCTGGTCGATGCGGGTCGGTTCGCCGAGGTCGAGGACCCCGGCCGACGGCGCGGCCTGAGCGGCGGGGGGACTCAGGGTGAACGCGGTCAGGGACAGGGCGAGTAGGGAGGCGGCGAGGCGTGCGCTGGCGCGAGTCGTCGTTGACATCGTCGTGCTGGCCCTTCTCGTTAGGGCATTCCGGCGTCTTGTCAGAAAGTTCCGCGTACTTGTCGATTTCTTGCGTAAGCGGTTCGAAGGGTTGCAGAGCGACATCCGGAAAGTCAACGGTCACCGCCTTCCGCCCACCCCCATTTGCGCCGTCCGGCGTAATCGGCCCGACCGGCGCCGGTCCGGGTGGTTGATCGGGTGGGTGCGCGGCGGAGGAGCCGGGCGCGACGGTGGTGGTGGGGGCTCGCCGTGGCGTCGTACGCCGTGGCCGCCGCGGCGACGACGCTGGTGTCCGTCTCGGTCAACGTGGCGACCGGCGGCAGCCGCCCGTGGCTGCCCGCGATCGAGGCGCGACCGCTGTGGTGGGTGGGCGTCGGGACGGCCGTGGTGGCGATCGCCGGGCCGGCGGGGTGGTGGGCCCAGGCGCGCGCCGCCGACGCGGGCGACGGCTGGTGGGGCCCCGCGGACCGTCGACCCGTTCTCGTGGCACGAGCGCGACACGGACCCGACGCGGCACCGCCCCCGACCACCTCGTCCCGGTCTCGGTGAGGTCTTCGCGTTCGAGGGCACGGCGACGGCCTCAGCGGTCCGGCGATGTGGAACCTCACCCTGTGGACCACCAGGTCCGGTGTCGGCAGCACGCGGTGGCGGCCCGGCGCGGAGGGCGGCTTCTGCCGGCGGTACAACGTGATCGCGGCGGTCGCCCGGCGCGCGGACCGCGCCACGCGCCCCGAGCTGCGACCGCGACCCGAAACGGCCGCCCACGCTTGCGGGCCGGGGAGCCGCCGGGCGCGGAAGCGGTGGTCGAGTCGCGGCTGGGGGGGTTCGGCTGCCACCGAAAGCGCGAACTTTCTCTTATACAAATCTGACGCGGCCGAAGATATTTGAGGTGTATATATCTGTGGGCGCCGTATCATTAA
>NZ_JBHYXZ010000067.1:4866-27170 GCF_042752395.1 Actinosynnema sp. NPDC059335
GGGCGGGGGGGGCGGGGCGCCGGGGGGCGGGCGTCGGGTGTTCGCGGGGGGGGGGGGGGGGTTCCCCACCCACCCCCCCCCCGCCGCCCCCCCGCCCCGGGGGGGGGCGCGGGCCCCCCCCGTGACCGGAGCGCGGCTACGTGCGCCGCACGATGATCCGCTGCAACGCGATGAACGCCAGCAGCAGCGCGCCGATCACGATCTTCGTCCACCAGGACGACAGGGTGCCCTCGAACGAGATCAGCGTCTGGATCGTGCCCAGCACGAGCACGCCGACCACCGAGCCGACCACGAACCCGACCCCGCCGGACAGCAGGCTGCCGCCCACGACCACGGCGGCGATGGCGTCCAGCTCCATGCCGACCGCGTGCAGGCTGTAGCCGGACAGCATGTAGAGGCTGAACAGCAGGCCGCCCAGCGCCGAGCAGAACCCGCTGATCACGTACACGCCGATCTTCACCCGCGTGGTGGCCAGGCCCATCAGCCGCGCCGACGACTCGCTGCCGCCGACCGCGTACACCGTGCGCCCGAACCGGGTCAGGTGCAGCACGTACACCGCCGCCAGCACGACCACCAGCGCGATCACCACGCCGTAGGTGATGCTGACCCCGCCCGGCAGCGGGACCGACGAGGTGGCCAGGTCGCGGAACGTCGGGTCCTTGATGGACACCGACTCCACGCTGATCACGAAGCACAGGCCGCGGGCCAGGAACATGCCCGCCAGGGTCACGATGAACGGCTGCACGCCGAACCGGTGGATCACCCAGCCCATCGCGAGCCCGAGCCCCGACCCGGCGGCCAGCACCGTGATCACGACCAGCCACGCGGGCCAGCCGGCCTGGAGCGCCGACGCCGCGATCATCGTGGACAACGCCACCACCGACCCGACCGACAGGTCGATGCCGCCGGTCAGGATCACGAACGTCATGCCGACCGCGAGCACGATCAGGAACGCGTTGTCGATGAACAGGTTCGCCACGACCTGGCCGGACGCGAACCCCTCGTACCGCACCGAGCCGACGCCGAACGTCGCCACGAACACCACGAACGTCGCGATCACCGGCAGGAACCGCTTCGGCACGCTCACCGACCACCCGGACGACCTGCGCGCGGGCGCGGCGGGCGCCTGCGGTTCGAGGGTCACTGTCTCCTTCATGCCGGCACCCCTTGCCTCACCCGGATCCTGAGCGGCGCCTGCATGAGGCACACCGCGATCACCACGATCGCCTTGAACACCAGCGTGATCTCCGGCGCGATGCCGATCGTGTAGACCGTCGTGGTCAACGTCTGGATGATCAACGCCCCGAGCAGCGTGCCGGTCAGCGAGTACCGGCCGCCCGCCAGCGACGTGCCGCCGATCACGACGGCCAGGATCGCGTCCATCTCGATCCACAGGCCGGCGTTGTTGGCGTCCGCCGCGCTCACGTTCGAGCTGATCATCAGCCCGGCCACGCCCGCGCACAGCGCCGCGAACACGTACACCGTCCAGATGATGGTCCGCGCCCGCACGCCGGCCAGCCGCGACGCCGACGGGTTCACGCCGACGGACTCGATCAGCAGCCCCAGCGCGGTCCGCCGGGTCGCCAGCGCCACCAGCCCCAGCACCGCGAGGCTGATGAGGATCGCGATCGGCAGCACCAGGAAGCCCGCGCCCACCTGCCGGTAGGAGTCGTCGTTCACGGTGATGATCTGGCCCTCGGTGATCAGCATCGCGACCCCGCGCCCCGCGGTCATCAGCACCAGCGTGGCGATGATCGGCTGGATGCCCAGCACCGACACCAGGAACCCGTTCCACAGCCCCAGCGCCGCGCACAGCAGCAGGGCGAGGCCCATGCCGAGCCACGCGTTGCCGCCCGAGGCGATGTACGTGCACGTCACCGCGCCCGCGATGGCCGCCACCGCGCCGACCGACAGGTCGATGCCGCGGGTCGCGATCACCAGCGTCATGCCCAGCGCGATCAGCAGCGTCGGCGCGCCGTTGCGCAGGATGTCGACCAGGCTGCCGTACAGGTGCCCGTCCTGCAGCCGCAGCGAGAAGAACGACGGCGTCACCACCACGTTCAGCACCAGCAGCGCGACCAGCGCCAGCACCGGCCAGAGCAGTCGGTTCTTCACGACGCCACCGCCTTCTCGACACCGTGGTCGGCGCCGTGGTCGCCGCCGCCCGCGATGAGAGCCATCACGTCGTCCACACCCGCTCCACCGTCCAACTCCGCCACCTTCTGCCGGTCGCGCATCACCACGACCCGGTCGGACACGCGCACCACCTCCTCCAGCTCGGCGGAGATGAACACCACGGCCATGCCCTCCGCGGCCAGGTCGGCCACGACCTTCTGGATCTGCGCCTTCGCGCCGACGTCGATGCCGCGCGTCGGCTCGTCCAGGATCAACAGCTTCGGCTGGGTCACCAGCCACCGCGCCAGCAGCACCTTCTGCTGGTTGCCGCCGGACAGGTTGCCGACCGCCCGGTCCGGGTCGGCCGGCCGGATGTCCAGCAGCTCGATGTACTTGGCCACCAGCTCGTCGGCGAGCTTGCGCGGCACGGGCCGGGCCCAGCCGCGCGCGGCCTGCATCGCCAGGATCAGGTTGTCCCGCACGCTCAGGTCGGCCACGATGCCCTCGGCCTTGCGGTCCTCCGAGGAGAACGCGATGCCGGCCTCGATCGCCGCCCGCGGCCCGGTCAGCCGCACCGGCTCGCCCTCCACCAGGACCCGGCCGGAGTCGGCCTTGTCCGCGCCGAACAGCAACCGCGCGACCTCCGTGCGGCCCGAGCCGAGCAGCCCGGCCAGCCCGACCACCTCGCCCTTGCGGATCTCCAGGTCGAACGGCGCCACGGAGCCCTTGCGGCCCAGGCCCTCGGCCACCAGCAGCGGCGCGCCCGGCGCGTTCGTGCGGCGCTCGATCTCCTCCAGCACGCCCATCTCGCGGCCGAGCATCGCCGACACCAGGTCGATCCGGCTCAGGTCGGCGGTCATGTGCTCACCGACCAGCCGGCCGTTGCGCAGCACCGTCATCCGGTCGGAGATCTCGTAGACCTGCTCCAGGAAGTGCGTCACGAACAGCACCGCGACACCCTCGTCGCGCAGCACCCGGATGATGCGGAACAGCTCGGCGACCTCGTCGGCGTCCAGGCTGGACGTCGGCTCGTCCAGCACGAGCACCCGCGCGTCGACCGCCACGGCCCGCGCGATCGCGACCAGCTGCTGCACGGCGATCGGGTGGCTCTCCAGCACCGAACCGGGGTCGATGTGCAGCCCGATGCGCGCCAGCAGCTCGGCCGACCGCGCGCGCATCGCCTTGCCGTCGATGCGGCCGAACCTGCGGGGCTCCCGCCCGAGCAGGATGTTCTCCGCCACGGTCAGGTTCGCGCAGAGGTTGACCTCCTGGTACACCGTGCTGATCCCCGCGGCCTGCGCCTGCGCCGGGCCGTGGAACGACACGGGCTCGCCCGCGTAGCGGACCTCGCCCGCCGCGAGCGGGTGCACCCCGGTCAACGCCTTGATGAGCGTCGACTTGCCCGCACCGTTCTCGCCCATCAACGCGTGGACCTCGCCGGGGAACAGCCGGAAATCCACCTCCTGCAGAGCCTTCACGCCGGGGAACTCCACCGAGATGCCCCGCATGTCGACGACCGGCTCGGTCACCGGACAACTCCCCTCACACGACGTCGGCGGCGCCGACAATCGGACGACTGGGTGCGGCCCCCGCCACCACACCCGGAGGGTGGCGGGGGCCGCGGCTTGGGATCAGTACTTGCGGTTGGGGAGCTCGGCCTTGGCCTGCTCCGGGGTGAACGTCGTCTCCTCGGTCACCACGCGCGGCGGCACCTCCTCGCCGGCCACGACCTTCTTCGCCAGCTCCATGAGCTGGTCGCCGAGCAGCGGGTTGCACTCGACGATGAAGTTGATCTCACCGGCGGCCAGCGCGGTCATGCCGTCCTTCACCGCGTCCACGGTGATGATCTTGATGTCCTTGCCCGGCACCTTGCCCGCGGCCTTGATGGCCTCGATCGCGCCCAGGCCCATGTCGTCGTTGTGCGCGTAGACCACGTCGATCTGCGGCACGGACTTCAGGAACGCCTCCATGACCTGCTTGCCGCCCGACCGCGTGAAGTCACCGGTCTGCGTGGCCACGATCTTCAGGTCCGTGCCCGCGATCGCGTCCTCGAAGCCCTTCTTGCGGTCGATGGCCGGCGCGGCGCCCGTGGTGCCCTGCAGCTCGACGATGTTCTTCGCGCCACCGGCGTTGGCCTTCAGCCACTCGCCGGCCTTCTTGCCCTCCTCCACGAAGTCCGACCCGAGGAACGTCTTGTAGAGCGACGTGTCGTCCGAGTCGACCGCGCGGTCGGTCAGGATCACCGGGATGTTCGCGCGCTTGGCCTCCAGCAGCACGGCGTCCCACCCGGTCTCCACCACCGGGCTGAAGGCGATGACGTCGACCTTCTGCTGGATGTAGGAGCGGATCGCCTTGATCTGGTTCTCCTGCTTCTGCTGCGCGTCGGAGAACTTCAGGTCGATCCCGGCCTTCTCGGCCGACTCCTGGATCGACTTGGTGTTCGCGGTGCGCCAACCGCTCTCGGCGCCCACCTGGGCGAAGCCCATCGTGATCTTGTCGTCGCCCCCTGCGCTACCCGTGGAACCCGCGTCCCCGGACCCACCACCGGACCCGCACGCGGTCAACGCGGCCAACAGGACCGCGGCGGCGGCGGTCGTGATCTTCTTCAACACTGGTCTTCCTCCGTGTGAACCCGAGACACTGACGGGATGGCGAACCGCGTGACGGTGGTCACCTGGGGCACAAGAGTGAACGCTCACAATCGACCAGTCAACCCCCCGGAAACGTCAACTTCGCATCCTTGACACGTTTGTGAGCACAGTCGTATGTTAGCGCTCACTTTTGTGACTCAGCCCACCACTCACACCCGGGTGCCCAGTTCATCCGCGGCCTGCCGCCGCGCGCGAGACGAGAGTGACGCCCCACATGGTCTCCCTTCGGCTAAGGCCCCGCCCGCTCGTCGCGACGCTGGTCGCGGCGCTCGGCGCGGCGGTCCTGACCTCGCCGCCCGCCACCGCGGCGGACGGCCTCGTCCTGCACTACCCCCTCACCGAAACCGCTGGAGCCGTCGCAGTGGACACCTCGGGGGGTGGGCGCAATGGAATCGTTATGGGGGACGCCACGCCGGGCGGCGCGGAAGGGCTCCAACTCGGCGGCGTGAACGGCCACGTGAAGCTGTCCGACCACGTGCTGCGCGACCTGGCCGAGGTCAGCGTGTCGCTGCAGGTGCGCATTGCCCCGGACCAGGCGACGCCCTATTTCATCTACGGCCTCGGTAATTCCTCGGGCACAGCCGGTAATGGCTACCTGTTCACCACCGGCAACGCCTACCGGTCGTCCATCGCGACCGGCAACTGGTCGACGGAGCAGACCGTGACCGCCGGCCGGGACCTCGCCAGGGGTGTCTGGAAAACGCTTACCTACACGCTCGGCGGCGGCACGGCCGTGCTGTACGAGGACGGCGTCGAGGTCGCCCGCAAGACCGGTGTGACGATCATCCCGGCGATGATCGGCGGCGGCTCGACCACCGCCAACTACATCGGCCGCTCCGTCTACAGCGGCGACCGGTACCTCAAGGGCACGGTCCGCGACTTCCGCCTCTACAACCGGGCGCTGACCGCCGCGGAGGCGCACGAGCTGGGCTTCGTGCCGGACGACGAGCGCGGCCGGCGCGACCTCGCCGCGATCGACCTCGGCGACACCTCGGCCGTGACCGAGGACCTCGCGCTGCCCGTCACCGGGCCGTACGGCTCGACCATCACGTGGCAGTCGAGCGACCCCGCCGTCGTGTCGGCCTCCGGCGTCGTCACCCGCCCCGCGCCCGGCGGCCGGCCCGCCACCGTGACGCTGACCGCGACCGCCGCCGGGCAGACCCGGGAGTTCCAGGTGACCGTGCGACCGCAGCTCACCGACGACGAGAAGGTCGCCGAGGCCGACGCCGCGCTCGTGGTGTGGGACGCCGACGACATCCGCGGCAACATCACCCTGCCCGCCACCGGCCTGCACGGCACCACCGTCACGTGGAAGAGCAACAAGCCCGACGTGATCACGCCCACCGGCGAGGTCACCCGGCCCGCGCACGGCCGCAAGCCGGTCAAGGTGCAGCTCACCGCGGAGATCCGGTCCGGCGAGGAGACCACCCGCAAGAAGTTCAAGGTCACCGTGACCCCGCTGCCGCAGCGGCAGGACTACGAGGGGTACCTGTTCGGCTACTTCACCGGCGAGGGCTCCGCCACCGGCGAGCAGGTCTACTTCGCCGCCAGCCGCGGCAACGACGCGCTGAAGTGGGACGAGCTGAACCAGGGCAGGCCCGTGCTCACCTCGTCGCTGGGCGACAAGGGCGTGCGCGACCCGTTCGTCATCCGCTCGCCCGAGGGCGACAAGTTCTACCTCATCGCCACCGACCTGAAGATCCACGGCAACGGCAACTGGGACCTCGTGCAGCGCAAGGGCAGCCGCTACATCGAGGTGTGGGAGTCCACCGACCTGGTCAACTGGGGGCAGCAGCGGCACGTCCTGGTCTCACCCGAGACCGCGGGCAACACCTGGGCACCCGAGGCGTACTACGACGAGTCCATCGGCGCCTACGTCGTCTTCTGGGCCTCGAAGCTCTACGCCGAGGACGACCCCGAGCACACCGGCAACACCTACAACAAGATGCTGTACGCGACCACGCGCGACTTCCGCACGTTCAGCGAGCCGCAGGTGTGGGTGGACCCCGGCTACTCGGTGATCGACTCGACCGTGATCAAGCACGGCGACGAGTACTACCGGTTCACCAAGGACGAGCGGAACAACACCTCCAGCACGCCGTGCAGCAAGTTCATCCTGGCCGAGAAGTCGACGCGGCTGCGGGACACCTCCTACGACTTCGTGGCCGACTGCATCGGCAAGGGCTCGATCAACCAGGGCGAGGGGCCGACGGTGTTCAAGTCCAACACCGAGGACCGCTGGTACCTGTTCATCGACGAGTTCGGCGGGCGCGGCTACGTCCCGTTCGAGACCACCGACCTCGCCTCCGGCGAGTGGACCCTCGCCACCGGCTACGAGCTGCCCAGCCGACCGCGGCACGGCACCGTGCTGCCCGTGACGAAGGCCGAGCTGGAGCGCGTCCGCGCCGCCTTCCCGTGACCCTGCCTCCCCGGCGCCCCTGCACCGGAGCACAGGAGTTCGCATGTCCCGTGTCGTGATGGCCGCGGCCCTCGCCGCGAGCCTGCTCGTCGCCGCGCCCGCCTCGGGCGCGGCGACGGACCCCGACTACACCCTGTCCATCGACCCCACGGCCCGGGGCGCGGCGATCGACGACACCCTGTACGGCGTCTTCTTCGAGGACATCAACCGGGCCGCCGACGGCGGCCTGTACGCCGAACTGGTGCAGAACCGGTCGTTCGAGTACGGCCCGGCCGACAACGCCGCCTACACGCCGCTCACCGGGTGGGCGCCGACCGGCGGCACCCTCGACGTGGTGGACGACGACGCCCGCCTCAACGAGCGCAACCGCAACCACCTGCGCCTCGGCCTGCCCGCGGGCGTGATCAACTCCGGCTACGACTCCGGCATCGCCGTGGAGAAGGGCAAGCGCTACGACTTCTCCGCCTGGGCCCGCACGGACCAGGCCGGCGGCACGCCGCTGCGCGTCGGCCTCACCGACCCGGCGGGCAAGGACCTCGCGCCCCGGCTGGACCTGCGGGTGACGGGCGACGGCTGGACCAAGTACACCGGCACGTTCACCGCGCGCGAGTCGTCCACCACCGGCCGGCTGCTGCTGGAGGCCGACGGCTCCGGCACGTTGCGGCTGGACATGGTCTCGCTGTTCCCGCAGGACACGTTCAAGGGCCACGGCCTGCGCAGGGACCTGGCCGAGAAGATCGCCGCCCTGCGGCCCGGCTTCCTCCGCTTCCCCGGCGGCTGCCTGGTGAACACCGGCAGCCACCAGGGCTACGAGGCGCCCGGCTGGGAACGCCGCCGCTCCTACCAGTGGAAGGACACCATCGGCCCGGTCGAGCAGCGGGCCGCGAACTGGAACTTCTGGGGCTACAACCAGTCCTACGGCCTGGGCTACCACGAGTACTTCCAGTTCGCGGAGGACATCGGCGCGATGCCGCTGCCCGTGGTGCCCGCGCTCGTCACCGGGTGCGGCCAGAACCGCGCCACCGACGACCCCGCGCTGCTGGAGCGGCACATCCAGGACACGCTCGACCTGGTCGAGTACGCCAACGGCCCGGCCGACTCGCCGTGGGGCCGCAAGCGGGCCGAGATGGGCCACCCGGAGCCGTTCGGGCTCACCCACCTGGCCGTGGGCAACGAGGAGACCCTGGCCGACGAGTTCTTCGCCCGGTTCACCCGGTTCCGCGCCGCCATCGAGGCGAAGCACCCCGGCATCACCGTCGTGGGCAACTCCGGCCCCGACGACACCGGGGCCACCTTCGACCGGCTGTGGCAGCTCAACCGCGACGCCGGCGTCGCGATGGTGGACGAGCACTACTACAACGCGCCGAACTGGTTCCTGGAGAACAACGACCGGTACGACACCTACGACCGCAACGGGCCCAAGGTGTTCCTCGGCGAGTACGCCTCCCAGGACGACAAGTTCGCCAACGCCCTCGCCGAGGCGGCGTTCATGACCGGCCTGGAGCGCAACGCGGACGTCGTGAAGCTCGCCTCCTACGCCCCGCTGCCGGCCAACGAGGACCACGTGCAGTGGAAGCCGGACATGATCTGGTTCAACAACCACGCGTCCTGGGGCTCGACCTCCTACGAGGTGCAGAAGCTGTTCATGACCAACGTGGGCGACCACGTCGTCAAGAGCACCGCGTCGGGCACGCCGTGGACGCCGACCCCGATCACCGGCGCGATCGGCCTGTCGTCCTGGGCGACCTCCGTGGCCTACGACGACGTGGTGGTGACCGCCGCCGACGGCCGCGTGCTGTTCTCCGACGACTTCTCCGGCGACGCGTCCCGCTGGACCGGCAACGGCACGGGCAGCTGGGGCGTGGTGGACGGCCGGTTCGTGCAGTCCGACCCGGCCGTGGCCAACCCGCTGATGACCGCGGGCGACCCCACCTGGAACAACTTCACCGTCAGCGTGAAAGCCACCAAGCTGTCCGGCAGCGAGGGCTTCCTGATCCCGTTCGCGGTCAACGGCGCGGGCAACCCGTTCTGGTGGAACCTCGGCGGCTGGAACAACACCCGTTCGGCGGTGGACGGCGGCAACTCCTCGCGCGTGTTCCACGCCGACAACACCACGATCGAGACCGGTCGGACCTACGACCTGCGGATCGAGGTGCGCGACCGGACCGTGGAGCTGTTCATCGACGGGCGGCTGTGGGCGGGCTTCACCGACGAGGGCACCGGGAACCCGGAGCCGTTCCGCCACGTCGTCACCCGCGACGAGGCCACCGGCGAGCTGATCGTCAAGGTGGTCAACGCCCGGGACAAGCCCGCCCGCACCGCGATCGACCTCGGCCGCGGCGCCTGGGTCGTGCCTGCCGCCGAGGCGACGATCGTGGAAGGGCTGCCCGACGACGTCAACACCCAGTTCACCCAGCCGGTCAAGGCCAGGAAGGCGCACGTGCGGGTGTCCGCCTCGTTCACCCACACTTTCCCGCCGCACTCGGTCACGTTCCTGCGCATCAAGGACCGGCGTCGATGACCGCGCCGACCCCGCAGCGCACCCCCGCGATTGGAGCCACCGTGTCCCTGGACCGCAGGAGCCTGTTCCGCGCCGGCGGCGCGCTCGCCGTCGCGGGCGGGCTGACCGCCTCGGCGTCGGCCGTCGCCGCGCCGGGCGGGCCGGACGCCGCCGCCGCGACCGCCGGCGGCCTGCCGACCCGCAACCCGCTGGTCGAGCGGCGCGCCGACCCGTTCATCACCCCGCCGACCGACGGCATGTACTACCTGACCGGCTCGGTGCCCGAGTACGACCGGGTGGTCGTCCGGGGCGCGCCGACCCTCGACGGCCTGGCCGACGCCCGGGAGCGCACCATCTGGCGGCGTCCGCCGTCCGGGAGGATGGGCGGCTACATCTGGGCCCCCGAGCTGCACCGCATCGACGGCAGGTGGTACGTCTACTTCGCCGCCGGCGACTCCGACGACCCGTTCCGCATCCGCACCTACGTGCTGGAATCGGCCAAGGACGACCCGCGCGAGAGCGGCTGGGAGCTGCGCGGCCAGGTGGTCACCGCGTGGGAGACCTTCACCCTCGACGCGACGACCTTCCCCCACCGCGGCAAGCGGTACTTCCTGTGGGCGCAGCACGAGCCCGGCATCGACACCAACACCAACCTCTACATCGCCGAGATGGCCTCGCCGCTGGCGCTCAAGACCGCGCCGGTGCGCATCGCCACCCCGACGCTGGACTGGGAGGTGCAGGGCTTCCGGGTCAACGAGGGCCCGGCGGTGCTCATCCGCAACGGCCGGGTCTTCGTGACGTTCTCGGCCAGCGCCACCGACGCCCGCTACTGCATGGGGCTGCTCACCGCGGACGAGAACGCCAACCTGCTCGACGCGCGCTCGTGGACCAAGACGCCCACGCCGGTCTTCGCCACGAACGAGGCGACCGGCCAGTACGGGCCGGGGCACAACTCGTTCACCACGGTCGGCGACCAGGACGTGCTGGTCTACCACGCCCGCGACTACCGGGCGATCACCGGCGACCCGCTGTTCGACCCGAACCGGCACACCCGCGTGCAGCGGCTCCACTGGAACGCGGACGGCACCCCGAGCTTCGGCGTGCCGGTCGGCAAGGGCGGGCCGGTGGTGCGGCTGTCGCCCGCCGACGCGCCGGAGCTGTTCGTCCGGCACTTCGAGTACCGGCTGCGGGTCGACGGCGCCGTGCGGGAGGTGGCCGACTCGCAGTTCCGGTTCGTGCCCGGCTTCCTGGGCGCGGGCACGGTGGCCGTGCAGTCGGTGAACTTCCCGGACCGCTACGCGCGGGTGGACGGCGCCGCGGTCCGGATCGACCCGTACGAGGACTCCGACGCCCACGGGCGGGCCGCGTCGTTCGTCCGGGTGCCGGGCCTGGCCGACCGCGACGCGGTGTCGCTGCGCTCGGCGGCGGACCCGCAGGCGTACCTGTCCCACGACACGGGACGTTTGGTGGTCGCCCGGCCGGGCGGCGACCGACGCGCCCGCGAACGTGCGACATTCCGGGTGAGCTGAAGCGTCCCTGCGCTGGTGGGAACGGTCCCTGGTGGACAATGGACCGCGCACCTGCGGGGTGATCAGGGTGTGTTATCGCTAACATTGGGTTGGCAGCAGTGTCGGACACAGGCGGAGATGGGGCGGTAGTGGAGCACAGGACCTCGCGCGATCCCGCGATGACGGACGTCGCCCGGCTCGCCGGGGTCTCGCACCAGACGGTGTCGCGGGTGCTGAACGGGCACCCCAACGTCCGGGAGCAGACCCGGCTGCGGGTGCGCGCGGCCATCGCCGAGCTGGGCTACCGGCCCAACAAGGCGGCCCGCGCGCTGGTCACCGGCCGATCCCAGCTGATCGGGGTGGTGGCGCAGAACTCGACGCTCTACGGCCCCGCGTCGCTGCTGGCCGCGTTCGAGGCGGCGGCGGCCGAGGCCGGGTTCGCGGTCAGCGTCGGCCGGGTCAACGTGCTGGACCGCAACTCCATCTCCGACGCGGTGGAGCGGCACCGCGACCAGCGGGTGGCCGGGATAGTGGTCATCGCGCCGACCGCGTCGGACAACCAAGCGGGCGGCGACGTGTCCGCCGGCATCCCGCTCGTCACGGTGGACGGCGACCCGGAGCGGTCCACCCCGCTGGTGACGGTGGACCAGGCGGCGGGCGCGTTCGCCGCGACCACGCACCTGCTGGAGGCGGGCCACCGCACGGTGTGGCACGTGTCGGGCCCGTCGGACTGGTTCGACAGCCTGGGCCGCATCCGGGGCTGGCGGTCGGCGCTGGAGACGGCGGGCCTGGAGGTGCCGCCGGTGGTGCCGGCCGACTGGAGCGCCGCGTCGGGGTACCGGGCGGGCCAGATGCTGGCGCGGATGCCGGAGGTGACGGCGATCTTCGCGGCGAACGACCACCTGGCGCTGGGCATCCTGCGGGCGATGAGCGAGCGGGGCCGCCGGGTGCCGCACGACGTGAGCATCGTGGGCTTCGACGACGTGCCGGAGGCCGCCTACTTCATCCCGCCGCTGACGACGATCCGGCCGGACTTCCACGCGGTGGCGAAGGAGACGCTGGAGCTGCTGCTGGCGCAGGTCGGCGACGGGGACGTGGGCGCGTCGCAGCGGACCGTCGCGCCGGCCCTGGTGAAGCGGGACAGCGTCGCGCCGCCCGCGGGGTGACCCCGGGCGGGCCCGGCGGGCGCGACGGTGCGGTCCCGAGGCTCCGCTCGCGTGCCCGGCCACGACCGGTCGCGCTTCAAGGGCCCGGAGGGGGCGGCAGGGGCCTTGGCGGGGCGGTCGTGCCCGGGCGGCACGGCGGCACGCGGCGGGGCAGTGGGGCTTGGCTGGGCGGCTTGGCGGGGCGTACGGCCCGGCTCGGCGGCCGGGCGCAAGGCTCGGCCGGGCGGCACGCGGTAGGGCTCGGCTGGGCGCTGGGAGGCACCCGGTAAGGCTGCCGAGCGGTCCGGCGGCACGCGGTGAGGCTTGGCCGAGGGCGGCCGGGCGGCTGGGCGGTAGGCAGCCGGTGTGGTGGGCGCGGTGCGGCAGGCGGCGGGGCGAGGCCGGTCCCGGCGGGTGTGGCGGCGGGCCGGGAGGGCGAGGACGGGGCGCGGCGGTGCGGTGGCGTACGGGATCCCGGTACGGTGGCGCGCCGCCCGCGCAGTAGCGTGAAGCGGTGTCGCACGGCACAGCGCCGTGCCGTCGCCGCGACCGAAGGGCCCTACCGGAGGCCCTAACGACCGCACCGCAACATTTTCGTGCCGTCTCCGCCCATCTGCGGTCCCGCACGAGCGCCGAACGCGCCTAGGCTGGAGTGGCGTCGCAGCGGCCCCGCAACCCGCTGAACACGGCCTTTTGTGCACGCTCACCATCTGTTTAAGACCACGTTGCGGGCAGGTCTTGACGTCGTGAATGTTAGCGATAACACTCACTCACCATGGCGAGCGATCCATTGGTGGTGGGTGTCGACTTCGGCACGTTGTCCGGGCGCGCGGTGGTCGTGCGGGTGCGCGACGGCCTCGAACTCGGCACCGCGGTGCACGACTACCGGCACGGCGTGCTGGACCGGGCGCTGCCCGACGGCCGCTCGTTGCCGCCCGACTGGGCGTTGCAGGTCCCCCAGGACTACGTGGACGTGCTGAAGCACGCCGTGCCCGCCGCGCTCGTCGACGCCGGGGTGGACCCGGCCGACGTGATCGGCATCGGCACGGACTTCACCGCGTGCACGATGGTCCCGGTCAAGGCCGACGGCACCCCGCTGAACGAACTGCCCGAGTTCACCGGCAACCCGCACGCGTACGTGAAGCTCTGGAAGCACCACGCGGCCCAGCCGCAGGCCGACCGCATCAACCAGCTGGCCGCCCAGCGCGGCGAGAGCTGGCTGCCCCGCTACGGCGGTCTGATCTCCTCGGAGTGGGAGTTCGCCAAGGGGCTCCAGCTGCTGGAGGAGGCCCCCGAGGTCTACGCGGCGATGGACCACTGGGTCGAGGCCGCCGACTGGATCGTCTGGCAGCTGTGCGGGGTCTACGTGCGCAACACGTGCACCGCGGGCTACAAGGGCATCTACCAGGACGGCTACCCGTCCGAGGAGTTCCTGGCCGCGCTGAACCCCGACTTCGCCGGTTTCGTCGCCGAGAAGCTCGACCACCCGCTGGGCCGCCTCGGCGACCGCGCCGGCGGCCTGACCGAGCAGGCGGCGGAGTGGACCGGGCTGCGGCCCGGCATCGCGGTGGCCGTCGGCAACGTCGACGCGCACGTCACCGCGCCCGCCGCCCGCGCGGTGGAGCCCGGCCAGATGGTCGCGATCATGGGCACGTCCACGTGCCACGTGATGAACGCCGACGTGCTGGCCGACGTGCCGGGCATGTGCGGCGTGGTGGACGGCGGGATCGTGCCCGGGCTGTGGGGCTACGAGTCCGGGCAGAGCGGCGTCGGCGACATCTTCGGGTGGTTCGTGGAGCACAACGTGCCGCCGGAGTACCACGAGCAGGCCGCGGCGCGCGGCATCTCGGTGCACGAGCTGCTCACCGAGCTGGCCGCGCAGCAGCGCATCGGCGAGCACGGCCTGATCGCGCTGGACTGGCACAGCGGCAACCGCTCGGTGCTGGTGGACCACGAGCTGTCGGGCGTGGTGGTCGGGCAGACGCTGGCCACCCGCGCCGAGGACACCTACCGGGCGCTGCTGGAGGCGACCGCCTTCGGCACCCGGGTGATCGTGGACTCCTACACCGACGCGGGCATCCCGGTGACCGAGCTGGTGATCGCGGGCGGCCTGCTGCGCAACCCGCTGCTGATGCAGATCTACGCCGACGTGACGAACCTGCCGCTGTCGGTGATCGGCTCCGAGCAGGGCCCGGCGCTCGGCTCGGCGATGCACGCCGCCGTCGCCGCCAAGGCGTACGAGGACATCCGCGCGGCCGCCGACGCGATGGGCTCGATCAAGCGGGGCGCGTACCTGCCGATCCCGGACAACGTCGAGGCGTACGAGCGGATGTTCGTGGAGTACCAGGAGCTGCACGACTACTTCGGCCGCGGCGTCAACGACGTCATGCACCGGCTCAAGGCGCGGCGCCGCGCCGCCAAGGGGGAGTGACCGGTGTCCGTGCTCGAAGACCTCCGCCGCACGGTCGCGGACCTGCACCGCGAGCTGACCCGCTACGAGCTGGTGATCTGGACCGCGGGCAACGTGTCGGCCCGCGTGCCGGACCGGGACCTGATGGTGATCAAGCCGTCCGGGGTGTCCTACGACGAGCTGACGCCCGAGGCCATGGTCGTCACCGACCTGCACGGCAACCTCGTGGAGGGCGACTACTCGCCGTCCTCGGACACCGCCGCGCACGCGTACGTGTACCGGCACATGCCCGAGGTGGGGGGAGTGGTGCACACGCACTCCCCGTACGCCACGGCGTGGGCGGCGCGCGGCGAGCCGATCCCGTGCGTGCTCACCATGATCGCCGACGAGTTCGGCGGTGACGTCCCGGTGGGGCCGTTCGCGCTCATCGGGGACGACTCGATCGGCCGGGGCATCGTGGAGACGTTGCGGGAGAGCCGTTCCCCGGCCGTGCTGATGCGCAACCACGGTCCCTTCACGGTCGGCAAGGACGCGCGGGCGGCGGTGAAGGCCGCGGTGATGCTGGAGGACGTGGCGCGCACCGTCCACTTCGCGCACCAGCTCGGCACGCCCAAGCCGATCGAGCAGCACCACATCGACAGCCTGTACGCCCGTTACCAGAACGTCTACGGGCAATGAGCCCACGAGGGGAGCCCCGCATGTCGCCTGCTGGGAAGCCGCAGGTCTGGTTCCTGACCGGGAGCCAGCACCTCTACGGCCCGGAAACGCTCGAGCAGGTCGCCCGGCAGTCGCAGCAGATCCAGCGGATGCTCACCGAGTCGGGGAGGATCAGCGCGGAGGTGGTGTGGCAGCCGGTGTTGACCGACACCGCCGCGATCCGCGCCGTGATGCTGGAGGCGAACGCCGACCCGTCGTGCATCGGCGTGATCGCGTGGATGCACACGTTCTCGCCCGCCAAGATGTGGATCACCGGGCTGGACGCGCTGCGCAAGCCGCTGCTGCACCTGCACACGCAGCTCAACGAGGCGCTGCCGTGGTCGACCATCGACATGGACTTCATGAACCTCAACCAGGCCGCGCACGGCGACCGCGAGTTCGGGTTCATCCAGACCAGGATCGGCGTGCCGCGCAAGACCGTCGCGGGCCACGCGAGCGACCCGCTGCTGGCCGAGCGGATCGACGGCTGGGTGCGCGCCGCGACCGGCTACAGCCACCTGAACGGGATGAAGCTGGCCCGGTTCGGCGACAACATGCGCGGCGTCGCGGTGACCGAGGGCGACAAGGTGGAGGCCGAGCTGCGCTTCGGCGTCTCGGTGAACACCTACGGCGTGAACGACCTGGTCGAGGTCGTGGACGCGGTCGAGGACGAGGAGGTCGACGTCCTGGTCGCCGAGTACGCCGACGTCTACCGGCTCGCGCCGGAGCTGGACAAGGGCGCGGCGCGGCACGACTCGCTGCGCTACGCGGCCCGCATCGAGGCCGGTCTGCGCCGGTTCCTCACCGAGGGCGGCTTCGGCGCGTTCACCACGAACTTCGAGGACCTGGGCGGGCTGCGGCAGCTCCCGGGCCTGGCCGTGCAGCGGCTGATGGCCGACGGCTACGGCTTCGGCGGCGAGGGCGACTGGAAGACCTCCGCCCTGCTCGCCGCGGTCAAGGCGATGGGCGCGGGCACGGGCCGCGGCACGTCGTTCATGGAGGACTACACCTACCACTTCGGGCCGGGAGAGCCGAAGATCCTGGGCGCGCACATGCTGGAGGTCTGCCCGACCATCGCGGCCGACCGGCCGTCGTGCGAGATCCACCCGCTGGGCATCGGCGGCCGGGAGGACCCGGTGCGGCTGGTGTTCGACGCGGCCGCGGGTCCGGCCGTGGTCGTCGGCCTGGCCGACCTGGGGGAGCGGTTCCGGCTGGTCGCCAACGAGGTCGAGGTCGTGCCGCCGGACGAGCCGCTGCCGAACCTGCCGGTGGCGCGCGCGGTGTGGAAGCCCGCGCCGTCGCTGTCCACGTCCGCCGAGTCGTGGCTGACCGCGGGAGGCCCGCACCACACCGTGATGACGCAGGCCGTGGGCGCGGATACGCTGCGGGACTTCGCCACCATGGTGAACACCGAACTGGTGGTCATCGACCGCGACACGACGACCGCGTCGTTCAGCGACCGCCTGCGCTGGAACCAGGCGTACTTCCGACTCGCGCAGGGCCTGCACTAGCGACCCCGCGCACGCAACACCGCCAAAGGGAGAGAGAGAAACAATGAGGTTTCCGCGGATCGCCGCCATCGCGTCGGCCGGCCTGATCCTCGCCGCCTGCGGATCGGCGGAGAAGACCGTCGACCAGGAGTCCGGCTCGACGGAGGGCGCGCTGGTCGGCGTCACCATGCCGACCCGGTCGTCGGAGCGCTGGATCCACGACGGCGACAACATCAAGAAGGCGTTGGAGGAGAAGGGCTACCAGGTCGACCTCCAGTACGCCGAGAACGACATCCCCACGCAGGCCAACCAGATCGAGAACCAGATCACCAAGGGCGCGAAGCTGCTCATCGTCGCCTCGATCGACGGCACCGCGATCACCTCGCAGCTCCAGCAGGCGCAGGACGCGAACATCCCGGTGATCGCGTACGACCGGCTGCTGCGCAACACCGACAGCGTCGACTACTACGCCACGTTCGACAACTTCAAGGTCGGCGTGCAGCAGGCGACGTCGCTGCTCACCGGGCTCAAGGTGATCAACGCCGACGGCAGCGCGGGCGAGGCCAAGGGACCGCTGAACATCGAGCTGTTCGCCGGCTCGCCGGACGACAACAACGCCACGTTCTTCTTCAACGGCGCGATGTCGGTGCTCCAGCCGCACATCGACAAGGGCACGCTGGTGGTCAAGAGCGGCCAGACCGACTTCAAGACGGTCGCCATCCTGCGCTGGGACCCGGCCACGGCCCAGAAGCGCATGGAGGACCTGCTGACCTCGACCTACGGCGGCGCGCAGGTGCACGGCGTGCTGTCGCCGTACGACGGCCTGTCCATCGGCATCCTGTCCGCGCTCAAGAGCAGCGGCTACGGCACCGCCGGCAACCCGTACCCGATCGTCACCGGCCAGGACGCCGAGGTCGCCTCGGTGAAGTCGATCATCGCGGGCGAGCAGTTCTCCACGATCTACAAGGACACCCGTGAGCTGGCCAAGACCACGGTGACCATGGCCGACGCGGTGCTCAAGGGCGAGAAGCCGCAGGTGAACAACGAGAAGGACTACGACAACGGCAAGAAGGTCGTGCCGTCGTACCTGCTCGAATCGGTGATCGTGGACAAGAGCAACTACAAGAAGGCTTTGGTCGACACGGGCTACTACACCGAAGACCAGCTGAGGTAGTCACCCCATGTCCGACGAGATCCTGGTGATGCGCGGCATCACCAAGCGGTTCGCCGGGGTCACCGCGCTGCACGACGTCACGCTGTCCGTGCGGCGCGGTGAGATCCACGCGATCTGCGGTGAGAACGGCGCGGGCAAGTCCACGCTGATGAAGGTGCTCTCCGGCGTGCACCCGCACGGGTCGTACGAGGGCGAGATCGTCTTCGAGGGCGAGCCCTGCTCGTTCGGCGGCGTCCGCGACAGCGAGCGGCGCGGCATCGTGATCATCCACCAGGAGCTGGCGCTGTGCGGTCAGCTCTCCATCGCGGAGAACCTGTTCCTCGGCAACGAGCGCGCCAGGCGCGGGTTCATCGACTGGAACCGCACGAACCACGCGGCGGGCGCCCTGCTCGCCCGCGTGGGCCTGCGCGAGAACCCCACGACGCCCGTGCACGACCTGGGCGTCGGCAAGCAGCAGCTCGTGGAGATCGCCAAGGCGCTGGCCAAGGACGTGAAGCTGCTGATCCTGGACGAGCCGACCGCGGCGTTGAACGACGACGACTCCGCGCACCTGCTCGACCTGCTCGACGGGCTGCGCGCCGAGGGCATCACCTCGGTGATCATCTCGCACAAGCTCAACGAGGTGACCAGGATCGCGGACAGCATCACGATCCTGCGCGACGGCCGCACCATCGAGACGCTGGCGCCCGCCCGCGAGGTGAGCGAGGAGCGGATCATCTCCGGCATGGTCGGTCGCGACCTGGAGCACCGCTTCCCGCCGCGCACGCCGAAGATCGGCGACGAGGTGCTGCGGATCGAGGACTGGACCGTGCACAGCCCGTCCCAGCCGGACCGGGTGGTGGTCGACCGCGCCACGCTGTCGTTGCGGCGCGGCGAGATCGTCGGCCTCGCGGGCCTCATGGGCGCGGGCCGCACCGAGCTGGCGATGAGCGTGTTCGGGCGGTCCTACGGCGTGGGCGTGTCGGGCCGGGTCGTCAAGGACGGCCGGGAGATCGACACGCGCACCGTCCGCAAGGCCATCGAGAACGGCCTGGCCTACGTCAGCGAGGACCGCAAGCGGTACGGGCTGAACCTGATCCAGGACGTCAAGCTCAACGTGTCGGCGGCCGGGCTGCACAAGCTCGCGCCGCGCGGCTGGGTGAACGAGAACGAGGAGCACGCGGTCGCCGAGCGGTACCGGCGCTCGATGAACATCAAGACGCCCAGCGTCGCCACGCCGACCGCGTCGCTGTCGGGCGGCAACCAGCAGAAGGTCGTGCTGGCGAAGTGGATGTTCACCGACCCGGACGTGCTCATCCTCGACGAGCCGACCCGCGGCATCGACGTCGGCGCCAAGTACGAGATCTACTCGATCATCAACGACCTGGCCGACCAAGGCCGCGCGGTGCTGGTCATCTCGTCCGAGCTGCCGGAGCTGCTGGGCCTGTGCGACCGGGTGTACACCCTGTCGGAGGGCCGGATCACCGGTGAGCTGGACCGCGCGGAAGCGACCCAGGAACGCCTGATGCACCACATGACCCAGGGACAGACCTCATGACCACCAAGACCGCCGCCACGCCGGCGGCGACCCAGGCCGGCCCGCCGCAGCGGCGGTTCACGATCAACCTGCGGCAGTCCGGCATCTACATGGCGTTCGCGCTCATCGTGGTGCTGTTCACGGTGCTGACGGACGGTGCGCTGCTGACCCCGCAGAACATCTCCAACATCATCGTGCAGAACTCGTACGTGCTGATCCTGGCCATCGGCATGATCCTGGTGATCATCGGCGGGCACATCGACCTGTCCGTCGGGTCGGTGGTGGCGCTGACGGGCGCGATCTGCGCGGTGCTGACGGTGCAGATGGACCTGCCGTGGCCGCTCGCGGTGCTGATCACGCTGCTCGCGGGCGCGGTGATCGGCGCGGCGCAGGGCTACTGGGTGGCGTTCTTCGGCATCCCGGCGTTCATCGTCACGCTGGCGGGCATGCTGGTGTTCCGGGCGCTGACCCTGACGGTGCTGGGCAACCAGGGCATCGGGCCGTTCCCGGACGAGATCCGCACCCTGGCCAACGGCTTCACCGAGGGCTACCTGGGCAACGTGGGCCTCGGCCCGCTGGGCGGCGCGGACCTGGTCAGCCTGCTGGTCGGGGTCGCGGTGGTGGTCGGGTTCGCGGTCAACGAGTGGCGCAAGCGCAAGGCGCGGCTCGGCTACGGGCAGGTCGTGGACCCGTTCGGGATCTTCGTGGCCAAGATCGCGCTGGCCGCGGTGATCGTGCTGGCCGTGGTCGTGCAGCTGGCCCGGTTCCGCAACCTGCCGTGGGTGCTCGTGCTGCTCGCGGTGCTGGCGATGGGCTACTCGGTGATGGCGAACAAGTCCGTCTTCGGCCGGCACATCTACGCCATCGGCGGCAACCTCCAGGCCGCCACGCTGTCCGGCGTGAAGGTCAAGCAGGTCACGTTCTGGGTGTTCGTGAACATGGGCCTGCTGGCCGCGCTCGCGGGCGTGATCTTCGCGGGCCGGCTCAACCAGGCCGGCCCGACCGCGGGCAACGCGTTCGAGCTGGACGCGATCGCGGCGGCGTTCATCGGCGGCGCGGCGGTGCAGGGCGGCGTGGGCAAGGTGGTCGGCGCGATCACCGGCGGCCTGATCATGGGCGTGATCAACAACGGCATGTCGTTGATCGGCGCGCCCAGCGAGCGGGTGATGCTGGTCAAGGGCCTGGTGCTGCTGGCCGCCGTCGCCTACGACGTGTGGACCAAGCGCCGCGGCCGGGCGTGACCACCCTGTTGGTTGATTACAAAGTGTTCGACTGACGCGACACTTTCCCACATGAGTGCTCGTGGCCCCCGCGGCCGGGTCGTGTCGGTCCTGTCGGCGGTGCTCGCCCTCGGCTTCACCTCGGCCCCGGCCGGGGTGGCCGAGGGCGCGCACGTCGACTACCACGAATGGCGGGCCGCGCGGCTCGCCGAGGGCGCGCACGAGGGCACCGCGCCCGTGCCCGGCGGGCTCGCGATCCGCCACCCCGTCGGGATCCTCGACGGCTACGAGTACGCGCGGTGGACGTCACCGCGCCGGGTCACCGGCTTCGCCGCCACCCAGGCCGTCGCCTCCTGGAACGCCGACACCCCGCCCGGCACCTGGCTGCAGGTCGAGCTGCGCGGCGACGACACGCCCTGGTACGTGATGGGCCGGTGGGCCTCCGGCGACGGGGACATCGCCCGCACCAGCGTCCCCGGCCAGGCCGACGAGCACGGCTCGGTCGACGTGGACACCTTCCTCGCCGCCCGGCCGCTGCGCGCCTACCGGCTCCGCGTCACCCTCTACCGCCTGGCGGACGGCGGCGCGTCCCCGTTGCTGCGCATGGCCGGCGCGATGGCCTCCGCCGTGCCGGACCGCTTCACCGTGCCCGCGAGCGCGCCGGGCGTGGCGAGGGGGATCGAACTGCCCGTGCCGCGTTACTCGCAGAACGTGCACGAGGGCCACTACCCGGAGTACGACGGCGGCGGCGAGGCGTGGTGCAGCCCGACGTCCACGGAGATGGTCGTCGAGTACTACGGGCGCGGCCCGAGCGCCGAGGACCTGTCCTGGGTGGACCCCGGACACGCGGACCCGGCCGTCGACCACGCCGCCCGGCACACCTACGACCGGGCCTACGGGGGCGCCGGCAACTGGCCGTTCAACACCGCGTACGCGGCGGGTTTCGGGTTGCGCGGCCACGTCACCCGGCTGCGCTCGCTGTCCGAACTGGAGCGGCACATCGCCCGCGGCGTGCCGGTGATCACCTCGCAGTCGTTCCGGGAGGACGAACTGGACGGCGCCGGCTACGGCACGGCCGGGCACATCATGGTGGTCGTCGGGTTCACCGGGGACGGCGACGTCATCGCGAACGACCCCGCCTCGCCGTCGAACGACGCGGTGCGCCGCGTCTACGACCGCCGGCAGTTCGAGACGGTGTGGCTGCGGACCCGGCGCCACCTCGCGGACGGCTCCGTCGGCGGCGGTTCGGGCGGCATCGCCTACCTCATCACCCGCTGAGGGGTCTTGACGGCGCGGCCCCGCATCGGATTCACTACGACTGCGGTGGGAACGCTCCCAGAGACTCTGGTGCGCGGCCCGTCACGTCCCACGACGGGCCGCCCCCCACCCCCCCGGGACCCACCAACCAACACCCCCCCGCAATACCCCCCCCCCCCGGGCAACGCGTAACACACCAAGAG
>NZ_JBHYXZ010000067.1:27179-39714 GCF_042752395.1 Actinosynnema sp. NPDC059335
GCCCCAGCCCCGGCCCGGCCCCGGCCGCGGCGCCCCCCCCCCCCCCACCTCCCGCGCGACACCACCGAACGACCACCGCTCCGATCTCCGCCGCCACCCAGGAAAGCGCTTACCACTCCAGGAGATCACCCCATGAAGGCACTCCTCGCCGTGTCAGCGTTGACAGCGGCGTTGCTCCAGGTCACCGCACCGGAGGCGCAAGCGGCCTGCGGCGACGGCACCTACCACGCCGAGGTGACCGGTTCCGGCAGCAGCTTCACCGCGCGCCGGGGCGGCAGCACCGTCTACACCGGCAGCAGCCTGCGTGCCGCGATGCAGGCGGCCAACGACAGCCTCACCGCCAACCGCACCTCCAAGGAGCGGATCGTCGTCCGGGCCTCCGGCTCCATCCCCGCCGGCGAGCGCTACTCGATGCGCAGCTACACCGCGCTCGACGTGTGCGGCACCATCGACGTCACCGGGTCCGGCTCCGGCGACTACGCCCCCGTCTACGCGCGCGGCGTCCGCGACATCGAGGTCCAGAACCTCACCGTCACCGGCACCCCCGTGTACGGCATCTTCATGCGCAACGTCACCAACGTGGTGATCGGCACGGTCACCATGCGCCTGTCCCGGGGCCTGGGCGTGCGCATCGACAACCGCGGCGACACCAGCCAGTGGAGCCGCAACATCCGCCTCGACTACGCCTACGTGCAGGGCGCCAGCTCGCACGCCGTGGAGACCTACGGCGTGGACGGCCTGACCATCGGCACCGTGGTGGCGCGCAGCGTCGGCGAGTCCGGCCTGCTGCTCAACCAGACCATCAACGCCACCGTGGGCACGGTGGACGCGGAGAACGCGGGCGCGGGCACCGGCTACGCCGCGTTCCGCACGGCCAACCGCAACGGCCGCATCGGCAGCAGCTACCCGACCAACATCCGGGTCGGCACGGTCAAGGCGCGCGGCGGCGGCCGCGGCATCTTCTGCGTGTCCGAGAGCGGCGGCCTGGTGATCGACCGGATCGACGTGGCGAACACCGGCAACAACGCGATCCTGGTGGAGAACTGCTACAACGTCACGGTCGCGGGCCAGGGCGGCACGGTGTCCGGCGGCGGCGAGATCCGGCTCGCCGCGCGCAGCGAGTTCCCCAACAACCGCGACATCTACATCCAGAACCTGACCGTGACCAACTCGTCGATCCGCGAGAGCCCGTGCGGCGACAACACGGTCTTCCGCAACAACACGCTCGTCAACAGCAGCCAGAGCATCTGCTGAGCCAGGCGGCCGGGGGCGGTCCTGCCCGTCCCCGGCCTCGCCGGTCCCGCCTCGCCTGCCCCGGGCCCGCCCACCTCCTCGGCGTGACGCCCGACCTCGCCACCCCCCGGCTCCGAGGTGTGAACGGCTGGACCACGCGCCCCGCGTCGTTGCGGCACCAGGGTGCGAAAGAGTTGCGGTCCGGTCACGCACCCGTCCCACTCCTTGACACAGTGCTGTGGCCCGCGACACAGTACCGCCGATTTTGAGCGGTTGAACGCCCGTCGAAGTGTCCAACCGGGTGCGGTGCGTAACCGTTCGAGGGAGCAGGGAACCAGCCCGAGCCGGGGGGAGGGGGCAGACCATGGCGCGTCCCGGCGGTCCGGTGACGATCCGCCAGGTGGCGCTGCGCGCCACGCCCTCCCACCCGACCGCGCCCGACCCCCGCCCCGCGCCGCCCCCCGACGCCCGCGGCCGAGCCGCCGCGCCCGTCGCCGGCCACTCGCGGGTCGCGTCGCCCGCGTGCGGTCCGCGCCCCGACTCCCGTCACCGGGCCGCCGTGCCCGTCCCCGGCCACCTGCGGACCGCGTTGCCCGCGCGCGGTCCGGGGGCCGACGTTCGCCACCGGACCGCAGTCGGCGGCCACTCGCGGGTCGCGTTGCCCGCGCACGGGCCGCGACCTGACGTTCGTCACCGGGCCGACCACCCATCGCCCGACCGCGCGCGGCTCGTACGTGAGCCGTTTCCGGGTCGGTGGGCCGCCGGCGCGACGAATCGAGACGTGCTGGACCCCGAAGTTCTCCCCGACATGGTGATCGCATCGGCCCACCCCCGTGCGGTAGGTGTGCACGGTGCAGCGCGCCGAGAGGGGACGGACGTCGCGGTGACGGGTTCCGACCACTCACCGCCGCCCTCCGCTGTGGACGGTGGCCCCACCTCTGCGCGGCGACCCGGCACCGGGTTCGCCCGCACCGCGACGGTCCCGCCGGCCGTCGCGAACGGCGACCGGGGAGCGCCGTTGCCGGGCGGTGTCGACCGCCGCGGCAGCGCCCCGGTCCGCTTGACAGAGCAAGAGTGAACGAATGGGAGTTTCGGTGATGGGCGTTCGGACAACGGCGTTGCGGGCGACCGCGGCGCTGGGCGTGGCAGTCCTCCTCGCTTCGTGCGGCAGCGGAGGGGACGAAGGCGGCCAGCAGCCCGGCGGTGCGCTCGAAGGTCGGGGGGAGGTCACGTTCGCCACGGGCAAGGACACGTCGGGCAACATGCAGAAGCTCGTGGACGAGTGGAACGCCTCGCACGCGAACGAGCAGGTCCGGATCATCGAGCTGCCCGAGTCCGCCGACGCCCAGCGCCAGCAGATGGTGCAGAACGCGCAGGTCAAGTCCGACGCGTACACGATCCTCAACCTCGACGTGGTGTGGACGGCCGAGTTCGCGGCCAACCGCTGGGTCGTCGAGCTGCCCGCCGACCAGTTCGAGCTGGACAAGTTCCTCCAGCCCGCGGTGAAGACGGCGCAGTACCGCGACAAGCTCTACGCCGTGCCGGTGTACTCCGACGGCGGCCTGCTCTACTACCGCAAGGACCTCCTCGACGCGGCGGGCCTGAAGCCGCCGAAGACGTGGGCCGAGCTGACCACCGCCTGCCAGGCGGTCAAGGCGACCCAGCTCGAGATCGGCTGCTACGCCGGTCAGTTCGAGAAGTACGAGGGCCTCACGGTCAACTTCGACGAGGCCGTGCACTCCGCGGGCGGCGACGTGGTGAACGCCGAGGGCAAGCCCGTGGTCGACTCGCCGGAGGCCAAGGCCGGGCTGGACACCCTGGTCACCGGCTTCCAGCAGGGCGTCATCCCGCAGAAGGCCATCACCTACAAGGAGGAGGAGGGCCGCCGCGCCTTCCAGGCGGGCGAGCTGCTGTTCCACCGCCAGTGGCCCTACCAGTGGAACCTCGCCGGCAAGACCGACGGCTCCTCGCAGGTCGCGGGCAAGTTCGACGTCGCGCCGCTGCCCGGCGTCAACGGCCCCGGCAGCTCCACGCTCGGCGGCCACAACTTCGCCATCTCCGCGTTCGGCAAGAACAAGGCCACCGCGCTGGACTTCATCAAGTTCTTCACCAGCGAGTCCGCGCAGCGCTCCAACCTGCTGGCCACCTCGCAGGCCCCGACCCTGGCGAGCCTGTACGACGACGCCGAGCTGATCACGAAGTTCCCGTACCTGCCGACGCTGAAGGAGTCGATCCTGTCGGCCAAGCCGCGCCCGCAGGCGGTCCGCTACGGCGACGTCACCCAGGCGATCCAGGAGGCCGCCTACGCCGCGCTGACCGGGGAGAAGACCAGCGACGCGGCGCTGAAGGACCTGCAGGCCAAGCTGTCGGAGCTCCTTAAGTGACGGCGGTCGCCCACCGCTCCCGGGGTCGTGCCAAGGGCGCGACCTCGGGAGCGGGGCGACTCGCCGCGGCGCTGCTGTCGCCCACGTTCGTGGTGCTCGGCCTCGTGGTCGGGTACCCGCTGGTCGCGGCGCTGCGCGAGTCGGTGTTCCGGGAGGGGACCGACCTCGACGAGAGCGGTTTCGTGGTCGAGGGCTCGCGGTTCGTGGGCCTCGACAACTACACCGCCATCTTCGCCGGCGAGTCCGCCGCCCGGTTCTGGAACGCCTTCGGCAACACCACCGTGTTCACCCTCGTCACCGTCGCGCTGGAGGTGCTCATCGGGGTCGCCATGGCGCTGGTGATGCACCACGCGCTGCGCTGGCGCGGCGTCGTGCGGGCCAGCATCCTGGTGCCGTGGGCCGTGCCCACGGCCGTGTCGGCGCTGCTGTGGCGCTGGATCTTCCAGGCCGACGGCGTGGCCAACGCGGTGATCGGGCAGCAGGTCCTGTGGACCACCGAGGGCTGGCAGGCGAAGTTCGCGGTCATCCTCGCCGACGTGTGGAAGACCGCGCCGTTCGTCGGCCTGCTCGTGCTCGCCGGGCTCCAGATCATCCCGAACGACGTGTACGAGGCGGCCCGGGTCGACGGGGCGTCGCCGTGGCGGCAGTTCTGGCGCATCACGCTGCCGCTGGTGAAGCCCGCGCTGCTGGTGGCCGTGCTGTTCCGGGTGCTCGACGCGCTGCGCATGTTCGACCTGCCGTTCGTGCTGATCGGCAGCCGCAAGGAGTCGGTGGAGACGCTGTCCATGGTGGCCTTCGACGAGGCCGCGAGCCTGAGGTTCGGACCGGCCGCGGCGTACGCGACGGTGTTGTTCGCCTACGTCGCGATCACCGCGCTGGTGTTCGTGCGGCTGCTCGGCGCGGACGTGATCGGCGCGGCCCGGGAGAGGGGGCGCAGGTGAAGCGCGTGCTCTCGTTCGGCGGCCTGCTGCTGATCCTGGTCTACTGCCTGGCGCCGTTCTACTGGATGGCGGTCTCGGCGTTCCGCCGCCCGTCCGACCAGTTCGAGCTGACGCCGCTGCCCGCGCCGTTCTCGCTCGACAACCTGACGGCGGTGTTCGCGCCCGGCGTCGGCTTCGGCCGGTCGCTGCTCAACAGCCTGGTCGTCGCGGGCACCACCACGGTGCTCACGCTGATCATCGGCGTGTCGGCGGCCTACGCGCTGGCCCGGCTGAACTTCCGGTTCAAGAACCTGGTCGCGGCGCTGATCATCGCCACGTCGATGTTCCCCGGCATCTCCCTGCTGGTGCCGCTGCTGGCCCTGTTCACCGACATCGGCTGGATCAACACCTACCAGTCGATGATCGTGCCGAGCCTGTCGTTCGCGCTGCCGCTGGCGGTGTGGAACCTGACCGCGTTCTTCCGGCAGATGCCCGAGGAGCTGGAGCAGGCGGCGATGATCGACGGCTGCACCCGCGGCCAGGCGTTCCGCAAGGTGATCCTGCCGCTGGCCGCGCCCGGCGTGTTCACCACCGCGATCATCACGTTCATCGCGGCGTGGAACGAGTTCATCATCGCCCTGTCCATGGTCAACGACAGCTCGATGCAGACCGCCACCGTCGCGATCTCCCGGTTCACCGGGGCGTACGGTTTCGACCAGCCGTTCGGCACGCAGATGGCCGCCGGCGTGATCGTGACCGTGCCGCTGGTCGTGGTGGTGTTGTTGTTCCAGCGCAGGATCATCGCGGGCTTGACCGCAGGCGGTGTCAAGTAGCCGCCTCGCGGTGTCAAAGGCCGGTCGCCACGTGATGGGAGAGCCGTGGCGACCGGCCAATTTACTCCCCGAGCGCCCTCAGGGCAGCCGCCACTGCTGCGCGCCGGTGCCGTTGCAGTCGTGGATCTGCAACTGGACGCCGTTCGCGGTGGTGCTGTTCGGCACGTCCAGGCACCTGCCCGACGGCGTGTTCACCAGCGCCGTGCCCCGCGGCCACCACTGCTGCGCGCCCGTCCCGTTGCACGTCCACAGCTGCACCCTGGCCCCGTTGGTCCGCGCGCTGCCGCTGACGTCCAGGCACCGGCCCAGCGCCCGCAGCGTGCCGTCGGGCGCCAGGGTCCACTGCTGCGCGGCCGAGGCGTTGCAGTCCCACAGCCGCACCACCGCGCCGTCGGCGGGTCCGCCGGGATCACCGTCGAGGCACTTGCCCGCCAACCCGACGACCGCGCCCGACCGGGCCGGGTTCGGGCCCACGTCGAACGACGGCGGCGCGTCGACCGCGGCGCTGCCCCACGTCGTGGCCGTCGTGCCCAGAGTGAAGTCGAGCGTGCCGCCCCGGGCGACGAACGACGCGGGCAGCCACGGCCGGGACGACCCGACCCCGTCCACCCGCAGGGACTGGACGTACCTGGCGCTGTCGGAGGCGTTCGGCGCGGTGACGGCGATGGTCACGCCGTTGCCGCGTCGGATGGTCGTGGCCGGGAACTGCGGGCTGGCCAGCACCAGCTCCGCCCGGCCCGGCGCCTGCGGGTACAGGCCCAGCGCCGCCCACACCGCCCACGACGACATCTCACCCAGGTCGTCGTTGCCCACCAGGCCCTCGGGCGTCGGCGCGAAGATCGACGTCAACGCCCGCCGCACCACGTCCTGCGCCTTGTGCGGCGCGCCCGCGTAGGCGTAGGCCCACGGCGTGTTGAGCGTCGGCTCGTTGCCCAGGTAGGCGTACGGCTTCTTCGACCCGGCGTTCAGCTCGGTGAAGAACGTGTCCAGCCGGGACGTGACGGCCGCGTTGCCGCCCATGGCGTCGAACAGGCCGCGGTGGTTGTAGGGCACCATCCACGTGTACTGCGCGGCGTTGCCCTCGACGTACTCGTTCTCCTGCGTCGGGCTGAACGCGGGCCACGTGAGGCTCGCGTCGCGCGGCTGCACGTACCTGCTGCCCGGGTTGAACAGGTTGCGCCAGTTCTGCGCCCGGCGCAGGAACCGCTCCGCGGTGGCGGCGTCGCCGAGCCTGGCCGCGAACTGGGAGATGGCGAAGTCGGCGCTGGTGTACTCCAGGGTGGTCGCGGCCGAGCCCCACACGTCGCCGAGACCGGTCGGCACGTACCCGTAGTTGTTGTACTGCAACCACCCCGGGCGCTGGCGGATGTCGTCCACGCCCGCGACCACGCGGCGCAACGCGTCCGCGGTGTCGAAGTCCGTGCCGCCGAACGCGTGCGCGGTCGACACGATGATCGCCATCGGGTCGCCGTTCATCACGCCCGTGCCGCCGTTGGCCACCGTCCACCGGTCGAAGTAGCCGCCCTGGGCGGCCTGGTTGACGGCCGACTGCGCGATGTCGGCCGCCTCGGCCGGCCCCAGCAGCGCGATCAGCGCGATCTGCGACCGGTAGACGTCCCAGCCGGAGAAGTTCGCGTACTGGGTGCGGGTGGTGGTGTGGACCTGCCGGTCGAAGCCCGCGTACTGGCCGTTGACGTCGCTGAAGACGTTGGGGTGCAACAGGGAGTGGTACAGCGCGGTGTAGAGGGTGGCCAGCTGCGCCGTCGTGCCGCCGGTGACGTCGACGCGGCCCAGCCAGGAGTTCCACGCGGCGCGGGCGGCGGTGCGCACCTCGTCGAACGACCGGGAACCGGTTTCGGCGGCGAGGTTGGCCCTGGCGTTGTCGAGGCTGACGAACGAGATGCCGATCCGCGCCGTGACGGTGGTGGAGGCGAACGACACGAACGCCGACGCGGCGAACGGCCGCACGTCCTCGGTCGTGGCCGACGGCGCGGGCAGCGCCTGGCTCCCGGCCGTCTTCGGCGCGGGCGGCACGCTGCCCCGCCCGCTGCCCTCGACCACCCGGCCGCCCGGCGTGACCAGGCCGTCGGCGATGGTCGCGGTGGAGGCGAACGGCTGGTCGAAGGCGACGTGGAAGTGCAGCCGGTAGCGGTTGCCCGTGCCGCAGAACCCGCCGCTGTCGGTGTAGCCGGACAGGCTGTCCGCGCCGATGGTGATCGAGCCGGCGGCGGCGTTGAACGCGCGGGCGGCGTCGACCGTCAGCGACGCGCGCCGGCCCTCCGGGTAGGTGAAGCGGGCGACGCCGGAGCGCTGGTTCGCGGTCAGCTCGGTGCGGATGCCGTTGTCGAAGCGGACCGAGTAGTAGCCGGGGGAGGCTTGCTCGTCGGCGTGGGCGAAGGTCGAGTAGGCCGCCGGCGACGTGCCGAGGGACGGCATGAACGGGACGTTGCCGAAGTCGCTGCACCCCGGGCCGGACAGGTGGGTGAGGCTGAAGCCCCGGATGCGGTTGTCGTCGTAGTGGTAGCCGCCGTGCTGGTGGGTCACCGTGTCGGGGCTCCACTGGAGCATGCCGAACGGCGCGACGGCACCGGGGAACGTGTTGCCCGCGCCTCCGCCGTGCCCGAAGTCGGGGCCGCCGGGTTTGGTGCCGACGAACGGGTTGACGTGCTGGGCGGGATCGGCGACGGCTTGGCGGTCGGGATCCGGGGCGGCGTGCGCCGGGCCGGCGTGCAGGGGGACGGCGAGCGCGGCGAGGGTGAGCGCGGCGACGGCCGCGGAGCGGAGACGCATCGTGGGACCTCCGGCAGGGTAGGAGGCTTGACAACGTTGTCAAGATCCCATTCTCCCACCGGGGGGTCGGGCCGGGAACCCGCTGCGCGGGCGAACGCCGGTCCACCGGCGTGGTCCCGAGGGTCGACGCCGGCGCACCGGGTCAGGCCACGTGGTACATCGGGTTGGGCAGCTTGACCTCGCGCTCGGCGTGGCCGCCGTCGAAGTCGCTGTGCTGGTCGCCGACGTTGAGCACGATGGTGTCGCCCAGGTCGTCCTGGATGTGGGCCCGGGTCAGGTCCTTGAACTCGCCGACCCGGCAGGAGAGCCCGCAGGTCAGGTAGGGGGCCGGGTTCGAGGTGGGCTTGAAGTAGACCCGGTCGGCGGCGACCGGGTAGCCGTGGTGTTCGAGGTTGCGCACCGACGGCCCGGCGAGGGTGTCGCGGCGACCGGTGATGAAGTACACCCGCACGCCGCGCTCGTCGGCCCAGCGGGCCAGGTCCAGGGTCGGTTCGATCACCTCGAAGACGCCCTGCTCGATCGCGGCCTGCTGCCTGGCCCGGTCGAAGCCGAAGTCGTTGTCGGCCTGCCAGCCGTAGGTGATCTCCGAGGTGTCGTCGATGTCGAGCACGATCGCCGGCCGGTCCACCCCCGCGCCGAGCCGCGCGGCGAGGTAGGACTGCGCGCGGTCGATCTCGGACTCGGTGTCGTGCCCCCACGGGCTGTCGGCGGAGTGGTGGTTGTGCCCCTGCGCGTCCCGCCAACCCCGGTAGTACTGGACCACGTCGCGCTTGGCCAACCCGAGGTTGGCCGGTTCGCCGAGGGCCTGGGCGGTGCGGTCGGGCGCCGCGGTGCCGGTCGCGCCGCCGAGGAAGGCGAGGCCGACGACCAGGGCCGCCACTGCTTTGATCGACCGGGTGGTGCGGCTGGGTTGCGCCATGGTGACTCCTGCTGCCTGACGGGACGGGTGGTGACCTGCCGTCGGACAGCCGACCACCGCCACCCGCACCCCGCCCGCCGGACCACCTGGTCGGGCGTCACCCGGTCGATCCGACGAAGGTGAAACCCTTGATAACTTCAGTGTGAACTGAAATATCACTACGTCGGCGGCAGGAGCAGCCCGCGCGTGCCGGCGGGCGGGAGCCCGGAGAGGGTCGGCGGGTGTTCCGGGTCGACGTGCCGGAGGTCCACCTCACCGCCCCTGAACCGCGCGCCCGCGAAGGCGAGCCCGCCCCCGGTGAACCGGGCGTGGGCGAACGAGACGGTGCCGCCGGCGAACGTCGCGGACTCGAAGGACAGCGTGCCGGTGATGGTGGCGTGGGCGAAGTCGACCCGGCCCTCCCCGCCGAACGTGGCGCCGGCGAAGTCGCCGCCGTCGAACACCGCCCCGGAGAAGTCGAAGTCGTGGCCGCGCCAGGTGCGCGGGTCGTCGTCGGGCAGGTGCAGGTTGTCCCGGACGAGCCGGATGACCGTGAGCCGCACCTGGCGCTCCTGGCCGGGTTCGGCGACGTAGGGCTGCCGCAGGTACGCGCACAGCACGTCGATGCAGCCCTGACGCGCTTCGGGCGCGTCGTTGGCCAGGGCCGCGAACGCGTACGCGCCCGCGATGCGAACCGAGGCGGCGGGCGCACCGAGCAGCTCGGCTGCCTTGGTGTAGCGGTCGAGCAGGACCTTGCTCGTCTCGCGGTGGGCATCCGCCTCGTTGAGGCGCTGCCGCCGGTACGCGACGGTCAACGCGACCACCGCCCCGATGCCGCCCACGACCGTCAGCACGACCTTCAGCGCGTCGAGCCGCTCCGGCAGGGTGGCCGGTCCGCCCAGCACGTGCCACAGGAGCACGCCGACGCCCACCGCGACCGCTGCCGTCACGGCCATGACCAGCGCGACGTGCACGACCAGCGGCACGGCGGGTAATCGCGGTCGGCGGCCGAGCGCCGTCCGCGGTCCGTGTCCCCGGCCCGCCGCCAACAGCACCGCGGCGGCCACGGCGAGCGTCACGGTGGGCCAGTGCCGCCCCGTCCACCGCGCGACCTCCGCCGCGGCCCACCACCACCGCTCGGGCGCCAGGCCCACCGCCGCGGCGATCAGGAACCCCGCCGCGAGCGCCTTCCGACCCCGCGCCCCCGGCCGGAACCCCCGGACGGCGCGGCTGATCTGCATCGGATGTTCGTCCATGCCGACATCGTGGCCGAAGGTCGGGCGGGGTCAGCCGAGCGGTGCGGGGGAGTTCGCCTCGGGCACGAGGAGGGTCGGTGTCCCGGTGCCGTCCGCGGGCACCGCCCACACGTCGTTGACGCCGTCGTCGCGCTGGATGCCGTACGCGATCGTGCCCGCGTCGAGCCACGCGGGCTGGTCGTCCACGCTCCGCGCCTCGGCCAGCGGCGTGACCGCCAGCGTGTCGAGGTCCAACGTGGACAGTCGCCAGCCCTGGTTCGGGTCGCCGTTCACCGCCGCCTTGTACGCGATGCGCCGCCCGTCCGGCGACAGGGACGGGCACTCCACGTCGTCCGCGACCGACCGGAGCGTGCGGGCGGCGAAGTCGCCCTCCATCAGGTACCGGTGGCCGCCGGTCGACATCGTGGCGTAGAAGCGGTTGTCGTCGGCGGCGAAGGTGACGCCCCAGAAGTTGCGGTCCACCGCCGAGGCCACCACGCCGTCCACTGTGGACGTGAACTCCTCCAGCGAGGCGACCGTCGTCCCGGACCGGGTGTCGAGGATTCCGGTGGTGGTGGAGAAGCCGTTCGCCGCGTACGAGTGGCCGTCCACGAACAGCGTCCACGCCACCATCCGCCCGCTCGCCGACACCCTGGTCCGGTTCGGGAACCCGGTCAGCGGCACGGTCCGCACCTCGCGCAGGTCGGCGTCCAGCACGGCCAGTCCACCCGCCTCGAACGCGCCGACCGGCCGCAGGCACGACGTCGTCCCGCCGGCGGTGTAGACGCGGTCGCACCGCTGTTCGCCCACCTCCCGCGGCCCGCCGGGGTCGGACCGCGACACCGTGGAGACCCGGCCGTTGGTCAGCACCATCAGCCGGGGCCCGCCGACCGGGGTCGAGGCGACCTCGCCGGGCTCGGGACCGGACCACGCGGCGTACCCGGCCGCGACGGCGGCCAGCAGCACGGCGGCCAGCGCGGTGATCAGCAGACGTGCCCGAGTGGTCATGATCGGCGTCCCAGGAGTGCGGCGGTGGCGGCCAGGGTGAGCGCGACCGCCGCGGCGGCCAGGCGGGTGGCGGCCTCGGGTCCCCAGAACTGCCAGGCGAGGCCGAACAGCACGGACGAGCCGAGGTAGGCCAGGGCCTGCCCGCTCTGGATCAGCGCGATGCCGGTGGTGCGGAGCCGTTCCGGCAGCAGCGGGCCGGCCAACGCCATGAGCACGCCGTCGGTGGCGGCGTAGAACACCCCGTACAGCACGACCACGACGACGACCAGCGGCCGGCCGCCCAGGGGCCCGAACAGCAACAGGTACACCGCGCCCAGCGCCGCGTACCCGCCCAGCATCACGGGCAGCCGGCCGACCCGGTCGGCCACCGCGCCCAGCGGCGCGGCCAGCAGCAGGTACACCAGGCTCGTGCCCACGGCCAGCAGCGGGAACCAGCCGATCGCCAGGCCCTCCCGCTTCTGCAGCAGCAGGTACACGAACCCGTCGCCGATCGTGGCCAACCCCAGCAGCGAGGCGGCGAGCACGACCCGCCGCACGCCCCGGTCGCGCCACAGCCCGCCGACCGCCCTGAGCCGCACGGGCCGGGACGCCACGGGGGAGCGGTGGTCGCGCACGAACAGCACGAGGATCACCACGCCGAGCGCGGCGACGCAGAAGCTCGTCATGAACACCGAGTCGAACGACTCGCCGGTCAGCGCGAGCACGGCGAGGGCGACGAGCGGTCCGGCGAACGCGCCCATGCCGTCCATGGCCCGGTGCACGCCGAACGCCCGCCCGAGGTCGCCCGCGGGGGTGGAGAGGGTGATGAGGGCGTCGCGGGGCGCGGTGCGCAGCCCCTTGCCCGCCCGGTCGAGCGTGATCACCGCGCCGAGGGCGGCGGTGGAGCCGCCCGCGAGCAGCAGCCCGACCTTGGCGACGGCGGACAGGGCGTACCCGAGCCCGGCCACGCCCTTGCGCCGGTCGGTGCGGTCGGCGAGGTAGCCGCCCACGAGCCGGAGCAGGGTGGTCGCGCCGGTGTAGACGCCGTCGATCACGCCGTAGGCGGCGGGGCTGAGCTGGAGGCCCACCACCAGGTAGAGCGGCAGGACGGCGGTGACCATCTCGGACGAGACGTCGGTGACGAGGCTGACCGCGCCGAGCGCGAGGACGTTCGCGCCCACGCCCTTCCAGCCGGCGGTCCTGGGGCGGGTGATCGTGGACAGGTACACGGCGCACCTCCGGGGGTGCCTGTCTC
>NZ_JBHYXZ010000067.1:39724-42896 GCF_042752395.1 Actinosynnema sp. NPDC059335
TTCCCCGCGCGGGGGGTCGTGCGTTGCGCCCCCCCCCACGCCCCCGGGGGGGTGTGGTGGGGTGTTTTTTGTCTCCGCCCCCGTCCGCCCGTTGGGGGGGCGGCGGCGGGGGGGGGGGACGACCGGGCGCGGCGTCGGGCGGGTCAGTGACAGGCGGTGCTGCCGCTGTCGGTGAACGTCTGGCCCGCCACGGGCACGAACTGCCAGTCGAAGCCCGTGCTGCGCAGGGTCAGCTTCAGCACGCCGTAGGCGGTGCTGTTGCGGACCTCGCTGTTGGGTCGGATGGTGCCGAAGCCGTAGTGGCTCGCGCCGCCCATGCCGGCGACGAACGTGCGGATGCCGCGCGTGGTGTCGAGGCCGCCGCTGGGGTTCTGCGGCGCGAACCGCTCGTACTGGTGGTTGTGGCCGAAGATCACCACGTCGGCGTTGTGGTCGTAGAGCGCCTGGAACAGCGGCCGGGTCGCGGTGGACGGGGCGTGGTTCGCGCCCGAGGTGAACAGCGGGTGGTGCCAGTACGCCGCCGTGCACGGCTTGGTGCTCGCCGCGAGGTCGGCCCGCA
The DNA here is from genome assembly GCF_042752395.1 of Actinosynnema sp. NPDC059335. Classification (NCBI taxonomy): domain Bacteria; kingdom Bacillati; phylum Actinomycetota; class Actinomycetes; order Pseudonocardiales; family Pseudonocardiaceae; genus Actinosynnema; species Actinosynnema sp. NPDC059335. Next base: position 40,284 of record NZ_JBHYXZ010000067.1, read on the forward strand.
GCCACTGCTCCTGCGCCGAGCCCGCCGCCGTGCCGATGTTGGAGTTGAGCGACACGATGTGCCAGTTGCCCAGGTCGTAGGAGTAGTAGCCCCGGCCGGACGGCCCGGCCTGCGCGCCGAAGTAGTCGTAGTAGCCGGCCGCGCCGCCGGTGCCGTAGTCGTGGTTGCCGGGCGACGGGCGGGTGCGGGCCTTGTGCCTGCCCCACGTCGGGTCGTAGTAGGTGGCGAACTCCGATGCCGTGCCGCTGTCGTAGACGTTGTCGCCGGTGGTGAAGACGGTGCCGGGGATGCCGTCGAGCAGGGCGGCGGTGGCGGTGTCGCCGGAGCCGGAGTTCGCGATGTCGCCGACGCCGACCAGCACCGGGTCGGCGCCGGGCGGTGCGGTGGTGGTGTTCGGGGCGGCGCCGGTGGTGACGACGAGCTGCGGCGCGGTGGCGCCGGTCTCGCGGGAGTCGTAGTCCGCGCCGTCGGTGCTGGTGGAGGTGATGCCGAAGGCGACCGTGCCGTTGCCCTTCACGTGCGCGGTCACGTCGACCTCGTACCAGGCGTTGCGGGAGACGGAGCCGAGCGAGCCGAGGGTGGCCCCGTCCACGGCGGGCTGGTCGTTCCAGGTGACGGCGGTCTCGGACCACGTGGTGTCGGTCATGGCGCGGACCGTGCCGCCGGCCGGGCTGTTCGAGCCGGAGACGTCGTCGGTGTGCAGGCGCAGCGTGGCCCCGGTGACCGTGCCGGAGACGCCGGAGACGGTGAACCTGAGGAACACCCGCTTGGTCGGCGAGCCGTCCACGCCGAGCTGCCCGGAGGTCCCGTGGTTGGTGGCGGCGGCGGAGCTGTCGACGTGGGTGTCGGCGGTCGGGGTGACGGTGGTGGTGGCGGCCGAGGCGGCGGGCACGTGCCCGGAGGCCGCGACGGCGGTGAGGGTGGCGGCGGTGACGGCGCCGATGGCGAGCAGCGCCAGCGGGGCTCTGCGTGCTGACATGCGTAACCCTTCGTTCTTCGAACGAGGCGATCAGGGCTTCGCAGAGAGTAGGGACGCGGGGACACTGCGTGGTGATGGTCGGGCGGACGGCCGGTGAACGCCCGGCGAATCGCTCACCCGCGCGTCGGCGACCGGGTGTCCCGGCCGTTCAGTGCAGCTCGGCCGCCGCCGCGCGGAACACCGCGTCGGCGACCCGGGCGAGCGGGGGCGAGTCGAGCTTCCACTGCTGCCAGTGCAGCAGCACGTCCACCGGCCGGTCGGGGGCGAGGTGGACGAGCCGGCGGTGCGCGGCGATCTGGTGCTCGGTGAGCAGCGCCCAGCCCGCGCCCGCGACCACGGCGTCCTCGAACACGTGCCCGTCGGGCAGGTGGTGGCGGCGGGCCGAGGCGTCGCGGCCGGACAGCTCGCGGCAGAACCGGTCCTGCAGGTCGTCCTTCTCGTCGAACACGATCACCGGCGCGTCGTGCAGCGGCCTGCCGTCGGCGAGCCAGCGGCGGGCGAACGCCCGGGTGGCCACGGCGTGGTAGCGGATGCTGCCGAGCGGCCGGGCGACGCAGCCCTGCACCGGCCGGGGCGACGACGTGACCGCGCCCACGACGAGCCCCTGGCGCAGCAGCTCGGCCGTGTGGTCCTGGTCGTCGCGCCGCACGCTCAGCACGAGCCCGTCGTCGGCCGCGAGTTCCCGCACCACCCGGCGGAACCACGTGGCCAGCGAGTCGGCGTTGACCGCGACCGGGATCGGCGTGGGGTCCTCGACCAGGCCCAGCGCCTCCCGCGCGTCGCGGTCCAGCAGGGCCTGCTGCCGGCCGTAGCGGGCGACCACCGCGCCCGACTCGGTGAGCCGCGCGGGCTTCGCGCGCACCAGCAGGACGCGGCCGGTGCGCTGCTCCAACGACTTGATCCGCTGGCTCACCGCGGACGGGGTGACGTGCAACGCCTTCGCCGCGGCGTCGAACGTCCCTTCGTCCACCACGGCCAGCAGCGTGCGCACGGACTCCGGATCGAGCATCACGATCGCTAACGATACTGAAGAAAAGTTAGCTGGGATTACGCGACGCCCGTGCCTACCGTCGACCGCGTGATGTACGCGCTGCTCGCCGGGCTCGGCACCGGACTGTCCCTCATCGTCGTGATCGGCGCCCAGAACGCCCTGGTGCTGCGCCAGGGCGTGCTCCGCCGGCAGGTGCCCGCGATCGTCGCCATCTGCGCCGGCTCCGACGCCGTGCTCATCGCCCTGGGCGTGGGCGGCGTCGGCGCGGCGCTGACCGCGTGGCCCACCGCGATGACGGCCGTGCGATGGGTCGGCGCGGCGTTCCTCGTCGGCTACGGGGTGCTGGCGGCCCGGCGGGTGCTGCGCCCGGCCGCCCTGGACCCGGCGGGCCCGGCGGCGGGCGCGGCGATCGTCACGTGCCTGGCGCTGACCTGGCTGAACCCGCACGTGTACCTGGACACCGTGCTGCTGCTGGGCACCGCGTCCACCGGGTTCGGCGACCAGCGCTGGTGGTTCGCGGCCGGGGCGGTCGCCGGCAGCGTGCTGTGGTTCAGCGCGCTCGGCTTCGGCGCGCGGTGGCTGTCCGGCGCGTTCACCCGGCCCTCGGCGTGGCGGGCGCTGGACGCGGCGGTCGCCGTGGTCG
>NZ_JBHYXZ010000067.1:42906-44313 GCF_042752395.1 Actinosynnema sp. NPDC059335
GTGGTGGGGGGGGGGGGGGGGGGGGCGGGGGCGCCCCCCGGCCCGGGGGGGGGGGGGGGGTGGGGGGGGGGGGGGGGGTGGTTCTCCCGGCCCCCCGGCGTCTCGCTGCTCCTCTAGCGACCGGCGAAGAACCCCCTCAGGTCCCCGACCAGCAGGTCGGGCGCCTCCAGGGCCGCGAAGTGCCCGCCGCGCGGGAACTCGGTCCAGCGCTCCACCCGGTGCGACCGCTCCGCCAGCGCGCGCACGGGCAGCACGATGTCGTGCGGGAACACCGCCACGCCCAACGGCGCGGGGCACTCGCCCGACCCGATCCCCGACTCCCGCGCCAACCGGGCCGACGACCCCGCCGTCCGGGTGAGCCAGTACAGCGACGCGTGCGTCAGCACCACGTCCACGTCGATCCCCGACGCCGGATCGGCCCACTCGGCGAACTTCTCCGCGATCCACGCCAACTGCCCCACGGGCGAGTCCGTCAACGCGTACGAGACCGTCTGCGGCCGCGTCGCGTGCAACACCTGGTACCCGGGCCGGTTCCGCATGATCGCGCGGGTCCTCTCCAGCCGTCGCTCGTCCTCTTCGGACAGCGCAACACCGTCCACCGGCGGCGTGGGCAGGAAGTTGACGTGCACGCCCACCACGTTCGCCGGCGCCGCCGCGGCCATCGCCCTGGCGATCCCGGAACCCCAGTCCCCGCCCTGCGCCCCGTAACGCCGATAGCCCAACGCGGCCATCAACCCGACGAACGCCCGCGCCACCCGGCCGACGTCCCACCCGCGCGACGTCGTCGGACCCGACAGCCCGAAACCGGGGATGGACGGGATGACCAGGTGGAAGTCCCGCGACAACGGCTCCACGACGTCGAGGAACTCGAACACCGAACCGGGCCAGCCGTGGACCAGCACGAGCGGCAGCGCGTCGGCGCGGTCCGAGCGGACGTGGAGGAAGTGCACGCGCTGACCGTCGACCTCGGTGACGAACTGCGGCCACCGGTTCAGCCGCGCCTCGTGCCGCCGCCAGTCGTACCCGTCGCGCCACCGGTCGACCAGCGAGCGCACCTCGGCCAAGGGGAACCCGTAGTCGAACCCGGCGTCCGGCAGTTCGTCGGGCCACCGCGTCCGCGCCAACCTCCCGGCCAGGTCGTCCAGCTCCGCCTGCGGCACGTCCAGCGTGAAGGGCGTGATCATCACTGCTCCGTTGGTCTCACCAATGTTGGTCGGACCAACAGTAGCCCATGTTCGTTGGCCGCGCCAACGTTCCATCCCGCCCCGACCGCCGACCTCACGCCCTTGCTTCTCCCCATGGAGGAGGGCTTCGTGTCATCCCGCCGACCTGGCGCAGCCCTACCGCACGCGTCAAGGGGGCCGGGGGGCAGTGATTTGCCCATTTTGGTCATTTACCGCCCCCCGT
>NZ_JBHYXZ010000068.1:0-4465 GCF_042752395.1 Actinosynnema sp. NPDC059335
GTGCGGTTGGCCACCATCACGAACAGGCCGGCCGCGACGGCCAGCAGGCCGCACAGCAGCAACGAGAACCGGTAGCCCGACAGCAGGGCCTCCGTGGAGGCGTCCGCCACCGCGACACCGTCGGGCAGGACGCCCGCGGTCTTGGCCACGGCGATCGCGGCGAACACCGCGACGCCCAGGGCCGAGCCCATCTGCTGCGAGGTGTTGAACAGACCGCCCGCGAGGCCCTGCCGGTCGTTCGGCACGCCGGCGGTCGCCGAGATGATGATCATGACGACGGCGGTGATGTTGCCGAAGCCGATCAGCGCGGTGCCGACCAGCACCACCGCGAGGCCCGTGCCGCCCGACGGCAGCGTGGCCACCACCAGCGACCCGGCCGCCTGGCAGACCACGCCGAGCACCATCGTCACCTTCGGCCCGAGCTTGCCCGCGATCTTGCCGACCACGAAGCCCGCCAGCATCGCCGTGAGGCCCAGCACCGAGAACGTCAGGCCGGTGCGCAGCGGCGTGTAGTGCTCGATCACCTGGAGGTACAGCGTGAGCACGTAGGTCGAGCCGACGAACGCGCCGATCAGCGCGAGGTTGGTCAGGTTCGCGATCACCAGCGCGCGCAGCTTGAAGATGCTCAGCGGCACGAGCGGGTGGGCGGCGCGGTTCTCGATCAGCACGAACGCCACCAGCAGCACGGCGGCCAGGGCGAACGCGCCCAGCGTCGTGCCGCCGAGCCAGCCGTCGGTGTTGGCCACGGACAGCGCGTAGACCAGGCTGATCAGCGCGATGGTCACGGTGACCGCGCCCGGCATGTCCAGCTTGGTGCGCTGGGTGGCGGCGCTCGACTTGGCGATGAACACGACGGCGGCGATGCCGGTGACCAGGCCGATGGGCACGTTGATGAAGAAGACCCAGCGCCAGTTGAGCAGGTCGGTGAGGACGCCGCCGGCGATGACGCCGCAGACGAAGCCGAGCGAGAGGACCGCGCCCCAGACGCCGAGCGCCCGGTTGCGCGCCGGGCCTTCGGCGAACGAGGTGGTGAGCAGCGCCAGCGCGGCGGGCGCGACGAGCGCGGCGGCCAGGCCCTGCACGCCACGCAGGACGACGAGCTGGATGGCGTCCTGCGCGAAGCCCGCCAGCAGCGAGGCGATGCCGAACACCAGCAGGCCGATGATGAACGCCTTGCGCTGGCCGTAGAGGTCGGCGATCCGACCGCCGAGCAGCAGGCACCCGCCGAAGGTCAGCGCGTAGGCGCTGACGACCCACTGGAGGTCGTTGACCGAGAAGCCGAGGTCGGCCTGGATCGTCGGCAGGGCGACGTTGGTGATGGAGAAGTCGAGGACGATCATGAACTGGGCGGCGCAGAGCAGCAGGAGGACGAGCCCGCCACGCTTGGTGCTGCCGGAGGCGCCTTCGGCCGACGGGTGCTGGGACGGCACCTCCGCCGGCTCCCCCGTCCGCGGTTCAGCTGTACTGGACAACGTCATGCTCCCTTGATTAGCACCGGATTGCGCGTCAACTATCGATAAGCGCGGTGGAGCCAGCCAGAGCAGCAGCTTTACCAGTAGTCCAGTTACCAGGTTGAGGTCACCGAGAGCGATCGCTCATGTGCTCAGGAATACCTGCGCCCCTACACTTAACGTATTCGCCGCCCTCGTGGAACATCGCCGGCCGGAAATCACCCGACTTTCCGAGTGAAGATCACCTCCCGGGGTGATCCCCCGAACCGGACGAACCCGGCTTTCTCGACGACCGACAGCCCCAACGAAGACCGCGCCGCCCCGGTTCCCGCGGCCCCTCGGAGGGGTGCGGGTCGCGCGGGCGCGCCTGCGGTTCCGGGCTCCGCGCCGGGGCGGTCGTGCGCGCGGCTCGTCGGTCGCGCGGGGCGGGGCGGGCGGCTGCGGCCCGGGCGTCGCGCCGAGCCGTGTCCGCCGGCGGTCGGTCGGGGACGCGGACACGGCGGGGTCGCGGCGCGGGTGGCCGGGCGCGACGGGTGCGGGTGGCCGGGCGCGGTGAGGGGTGCGGGTGGGAGCCGGCCGGAAGGCGGCGTCGGTGGCTGTGATCCTTCCCCTTGCGCGATCCCGTAGCGGCGGCGCGGGGATCGGGTCCGCGCGGCTTCCCGCGCCCCGCCGCGGCTGCTACACGCGCACGCGCGCAGAGGAATTCGGTGCGAACCCGTGTCCCGACAGGCGTTCCCGGCGCGTCTCAGCGCAGTTGCCACAGTGGACTCGGGCTCGTTGTCCGGTCCCGGACCGCTGGGCAGGCTGGTCGTGCCCAGTACAGTCGGCACCGGAGGAAATCCCGTGACCACAACCGATCCGCTGCGGGTCGAGGAGCAGAACGTCCTCGCCATCCGCACGCTCAACGACATCGTGAACGAGCGCCGCTACGACGACATGGACGTGCTGTTCACGCCCGACTTCGTCGACAACAACCCGGCGTGGAGCGTCCGCGACGTGGCCGAGCTGAAGACGCTGCTCGCCGAGGCGCACGAGGCGATGGCGTTCACCTCCCACCACGACCAGATCTACCCGGCCGGCGACGACAAGGTCGTCATCCACATCACCTTCACCGGGCGGTTCGTGAAGGACTTCCTCGGCCGGCGCGCCACCGGCGAGCCGATCACCTGGACCAGCATCGAGGTCTACCGCTTCGAGCACGGCAGGATCGCCGAGCGCTGGGTCCAGGCCGACACCGCCGGCCTGCTCCGCCAGCTCGGGGTGCCGCTGCCGTGACCACGTCCGTGAAGGGGATCACCATGGTGACGTTCCTGCTGCACATCACCGTCAAGCCCGAGCACCAGGGCGAGGCCCTGCGCACGCTCGCCGAGATCCAGCGGCTGTCCCTGCAGGACGAGGGCTGCGTGGACTTCATCTGGCTGCGCCACGAGGAGGACGTGAACAAGTTCACCCTCTTCGAGCGCTGGGAGAGCCAGAAGCACCTGGACGACCACCTCGCGAAGATCATCCCCGTCTGGGAGGAGTTCGCCCCGTGCCTCGCGGGCGACCCCGTCTCCCAGAGCGTCCGGGCGGTCACCGAGCTGGCCTGACCGCGGCCGGTCGCGAGTCGAACGAAGGAGAACACCGTTGAAGGACCGCACTTTCCTGGTCACCGGGGCCACCGACGGCCTCGGCCTCGACCTCGCGAAGAGGCTCGCCGCGACCGGGGCGACCGTGCTCGTCCACGGTCGTGACGCGCAACGCCTGGCCGACGCGGCGCGCGACGTGGGCGGGGACGTGCGGACCTACCTGGCGGACTTCGCCGACCTCGACCAGGTCCGGGCGATGGCCGCACGCCTGGCCGAGGACGGCGTGCGGCTCGACGTGCTGATCAACAACGCCGGGATGGGCGCGGGCCGCCGCGACGACCGGCGCCTGGAGAACGGAGCGGGCCACGAGCTGCGGTTCGCGGTGAACCACCTCGCCCCGTTCCTGCTCACCAGGTTGCTGCTCCCGCTGCTGTCACCGGGCGCGCGGATCGTCACCGTCGCGTCGGCCGGGCAGTCCCCGATCGACTTCGACGACGTGATGCTGCACCGGGGGTACGAGCCGCTGCGCGCCTATCGGCAGAGCAAACTGGCGCAGATCGCGACCTGCTTCGAGCTGGCCGAGCGGCTCGACCCGGCGCAGGCGACCGTGAACAGCCTGCACCCGGCGTCGTTGATGGGCACCAAGATGGTCTACGAGACCTTCGGCTACACCATGAGCACCGTGGCGGAGGGCTCCGAGGCGACGTTGCGCCTCGCGCTCTCCGACGACCTCGCCGGGATCACCGGGCGCTACTACGACGGCGTCCGCGAAGCCCGCGCCCACGCGCAGTGCTACGACCCGTCCGCGCGGCGACGGCTGTGGCGGCTCAGCAGCGAGCTGGTGGGCCTGCCCGCGGACTGACGCGACGCGGAACGGGTCGCCTGCCGCCGACACGAAAGGCGATCCCATGAAGTGGTCCCATGTCGCACTCAATTGTCGCGACCTGGCAGCGACCGAGGAATTCTACACGCGCTGGTTCGGTTTCAAGCGCGCCCGTTCCTTCGACCTGGGTGACACGTCCATCGTGTTCCTCAAATCGGGGGACGTGTACCTGGAGCTGTTCGGCGGCGCCGCGGTGAACGCGGCCGGCGCGCCCACGCTGGTGGAGCGCGACGGCCCGGACGGCGTCGGCGCGGTGCGTCACCTGGCGTTCCAGGTGGACGACGTGGACGCCCTGCTCCGGCAGATGGGCGACGACGCGCGGGTCAACCTGGGCCCGCTCGACTTCGACGGCTTCATCCCGGGGTGGCGCAGCGCGTGGCTGACCGACCCCGACGGGGTCGTGGTCGAGGTGAGCCAGGGCTACCGCGACGAACTGTAGGAAATGCCGCACCCGGACCCGGGGGGGGGGGGGGGGGGGGGGGGGGCGCGGCGCGGGGGGGGGGGGCGTGGAATGAGTATTTTGTGGTGTGGGGGGGGGGGGTGGGGTGTGTGTTTGTGTGGTT
>NZ_JBHYXZ010000068.1:4475-14930 GCF_042752395.1 Actinosynnema sp. NPDC059335
GGGGTCCAGTGCATTCCGGGCTACTACGTCGAATTTTCCGAGTGGTGCCGGGCTGATGGTTTCGTGGTTAATGCCGGGTCATTCTCGGATGGGTGGGCGGGGAGTGCCGAAAGCCCACGGAAAAAAGTCCGAGAGGTGGACCTGATGATGGATGACGCGACGGTGGGGAGACTGGTCGTCGACGACGTCTCCCCGGCGGTGTCGTCGGGGGCGAGGCCGGCCAAGGCCGTGGTCGGGCAGCACGTGCCGGTGCGGGCCGCGGTGTGGCGCGAGGGCCACGACGCGGTCGCCGCCACGGTGCGGTGGCGCGGCCCGGACGGCGCGTGGCGGAGCACCCGGATGCGCCTGGAAGACGCGGGCGCGGACCGCTGGTCCGCGGTGATCGTGCCGGACGCGGTGGGGGAGTGGGAGTTCCGGGTCGACGCGTGGTCGGACCCCTGGTCGACGTGGCTGCACGCGATCCGCGCCAAGACCGGCGCCGGCCAGGGCGCGGCCGAGCTGGCCAACGACCTGGAGCTGGGCGCGCGGCTGCTGGAACGCGCGGCGCTGGCCGGGGACGCGCGAAGCGTGCTGCTGCGCGACGCGGCGGTCCGGCTGCGCTCCGGGGCGCTCCCGCTGCCCGACCGGCTGGCGGCCGCCCTGGACGAGGCCGTGCTCGCCGAGATGCACGAGCACCCGGTGCGCGAGCTGGTCACCGAGGGCGTGCCGCACCGGCTGTGGGTGGACCGGCCGAAGGCCGCCTTCGGCTCCTGGTACGAGTTCTTCCCCCGCTCCACGGGCGGCGTGGACGCGCAGGGCCGGCCCGTGCACGGCACGTTCCGCACCGCGGCGCGGGAGCTGGACCGCATCGCCGCGATGGGGTTCGACGTGGTGTACCTGCCCCCGATCCACCCCATCGGCGAGATCAACCGCAAGGGCAAGGACAACACGCTCGTCGCGCTGGAGGGCGACGTCGGCTCGCCGTGGGCGATCGGCTCCGCCCACGGCGGCCACGACGCGATCCACCCCGAGCTGGGCACGTTCGCCGACTTCGACGCGTTCGTGGCGCGGGCCGCCGAGCTGGGCATCGAGGTGGCGCTCGACCTGGCGCTGCAGTGCGCGCCCGACCACCCGTGGGTCGGGCAGCACCCCGACTGGTTCACCCGCCTGCCCGACGGCAGCGTGGCGTTCGCCGAGAACCCGCCCAAGAAGTACCAGGACATCTACCCGCTGAACTTCGACGACGACCCCAAGGGCCTCTACGCGGAGATCCTGCGCGTGGTCGACCTGTGGGTGGACCACGGGGTGCGCGTCTTCCGGGTCGACAACCCGCACACCAAGCCGCCGGACTTCTGGGCGTGGCTCATCGAGGAGGTGCACCGCGACCGGCCGGACGTGCTGTTCCTGGCCGAGGCGTTCACCCGGCCCGCGCGGCTGTACGGCCTGGCCCGGCTCGGCTTCACCCAGTCCTACACCTACTTCACCTGGCGCACGGACAAGGCCGAGCTGGAGGGCTTCGGCCGGGAGTTGGTCGAGCACGCGCACGAGGCCCGGCCGAACCTGTTCGTGAACACGCCGGACATCCTGCCGCGGCACCTCCAGGAGGGCGGGCCCGCGATGTTCGCCATCCGCGCCGCGCTGGCCGCGCTGCTGTCGCCGACGTGGGGCGTGTACTCCGGTTTCGAGCTGTACGAGAACGAGGCCGTCGCGCCCGGCAGCGAGGAGTACCGGCACTCGGAGAAGTACGAGCTGCGGCCCCGCGACTACGCCCGCGCACGGGCCGCCGGCGCGTCCCTGGAGCCGTGGCTGACCCTGCTCAACCGCGTCCGGCGCGCGCACCCGGCGCTGTGGTCCCTGGACGGCCTGACGTTCCACGCCGTCGACAACCCCGCGCTGGTGGCGTTCTCCAAGCGCGACCCGGCCACCGGCGACACCGTGCTCGCCGTGGTGACCCTCGACCCCGACCAGCCGCAGGAGGGCACGTTGACCCCCGACCTCGCCGCCCTGGGCGTGCCGCCCGCGTTCACCGCGCACGACGAGGTGACCGGCCAGACGTGGGACTGGGGCGCGCGCAACTACGTCCGGCTCGACCCCGCGCACGCGGTGGCGCACGTCGTGGCGGTGAGGGCCTGATGCCGCGCCGACTGCTGCCCAGCGGCGAGTCGCCGCTCGTCGCCACGCCCATCGGCGTGGAGCCGGAGTGGTACAAGTCCGCCGTCTTCTACGAGGTCCTGGTCCGGGCGTTCAGCGACAGCAACGGCGACGGGTCCGGCGACCTGCGCGGCCTGGCCGACCACCTGGACTACCTCCAGTGGCTCGGCGTGGACTGCCTGTGGCTGCCGCCGTTCTACGACTCGCCGCTGCGCGACGGCGGGTACGACATCCGCGACTTCCGGGCGCTGCTCGCGGAGTTCGGCACGATCGAGGACTTCGTCCACCTGCTGGACGAGGCGCACCGGCGCGGCATCCGGGTGATCACGGACCTGGTGCTCAACCACACGTCGGACTCGCACCGCTGGTTCCAGGAGTCGCGCCGCGACCCCGACGGGCCGTACGGCGACTTCTACGTGTGGAGCGACGACGACTCGAAGTACGCCGACGCCCGCATCATCTTCGTGGACACCGAGTCGTCGAACTGGACCTACGACCCGGTGCGCGGGCAGTTCTACTGGCACCGGTTCTTCAGCCACCAGCCCGACCTCAACTACGACAACCCGGCCGTGCAGGAGGCGATGCTCGACGTCCTGCGGTTCTGGCTCGACCTCGGCATCGACGGCTTCCGGCTGGACGCCGTGCCGTACCTGTTCGAGCGCGAGGGGACCAACGGCGAGAACCTGCCGGAGACGCACGAGTTCCTGCGCCTGTGCCGCAAGGTCGTGGACGACGAGTACCCGGGCCGCGTGCTGCTGGCCGAGGCGAACCAGTGGCCCGCCGACGTGGTCCACTACTTCGGCGACCCGAGCGTCGGCGGCGACGAGTGCCACATGGCGTTCCACTTCCCGCTGATGCCGCGCATCTTCATGGCCGTGCGGCAGGAGTCGCGGGTGCCGATCTCGGAGGTCCTCGCGGCCACGCCGGAGATCCCGTCCGGCGCGCAGTGGGGCATCTTCCTGCGCAACCACGACGAGCTGACGCTCGAGATGGTGACCGACGAGGAACGCGACTACATGTACTCCCAGTACGCCAAGGACCCCCGGATGAAGGCCAACATCGGCATCCGGCGGCGGCTGGCCCCCCTGCTGGACAACGACCGCAACCAGCAGGAGCTGTTCACCGCCCTGCTGCTGTCGCTGCCCGGCTCGCCGGTGCTCTACTACGGCGACGAGATCGGCATGGGCGACAACATCTGGCTCGGCGACCGCGACGGCGTGCGCACCCCGATGCAGTGGACGCCCGACCGCAACGCCGGGTTCAGCGCGGGCGACCCCGGCCGGCTCTACCTGCCGGTGATCGCCGACCCGGTCTACGGGTACCAGAGCCTCAACGTCGAGGCGCAGATCGACAGCCCCGGCTCGCTGCTGCGCTGGACCAAGCGGATGATCGACGTCCGGCGCGGGCACACCGCGTTCGGGCTCGGCGGCTTCCGCGAGCTGCCGTCCGGCAACGCCGCCGTCATGACGTTCCTGCGCGAGCACGTGTCCGAGGACGGCCGCCAGGACATCGTGCTGTGCGTCAACAACCTGTCCCGGCACCCGCAGGCGGTCGAGCTGGACCTGCGCGAGTTCCGGGGGCACGAGCTGACCGAGCTGACCGGCGGGGTGGAGTTCCCGGTCATCGGCGTGGCGCCGTACCAGATCACGCTGCCCGGTCACGGTTTCTACTGGTTCGCGATCCACACGGAGGTGCCTGCGCGATGACCACTGCCACAACCGGACTGCCGGGCCTCGCGGAGTGGCTGCCGCGGCAGCGGTGGTTCCCGGCCGAGGACGCGGGGGAGGTCGCGGTCGAGCGCGTCGAGCCGTTCGCGGACGGCCCGGTGCGCGGCGTGATCGCCGTCGTGTCCACCGCGCACGGCCGGTTCCACGTGCCCGTGGGCGTGCGCGCCGACCTGCCCGCGGGCCTGGTCGACGCGGTGATCGGGTTCGCGGGCGGCGAGGCGCACTACGACGCGCTCGCCGACCCCGAGCTGGTGAGCCGCCTGTACGAGCTGGTGGCCCAGGCCGGGACCGCGGGCGCGGTGGCGTTCCGGCCCGAGCCGGGCGTGGACCTGCCGGAGCGGGCGGGCGACGTGCGGCCGATGGGCGTGGAGCAGTCCAACACGTCGCTGGTGATCGGCGGGCACAGCGTGCTCAAGGTGTTCCGGCGGGTGTGGCCGGGGGAGAACCCCGACCTCGCCCTGCACCGGGTGCTGCGCGACAGCCTGTACGTGCCCCGGCTGCTCGGCTCGATCACCCTCGACGGCACCGACACGCTCGGCCTGGTCGAGTCCTTTGTGGACGGTGGCGTGGAGGGCTGGGAGGCCGCCCGCGCCGACCTCGGGCACACGCTCACCGGCACGCCCCGCGAGCTGGACCTCGTCGGGGAGCTGAGCCGCCTCGGCGTGGCCGTCGCCGCCGTGCACAGCGACCTGGGCCGAGCCCTCGGCGCCGCGCCCGCGGACCACGGGGCGCTGGCCGACCGGTTCCTGACCCGCCTGGCCGAGACCCTGGAGCTGGCCCCGACGCTGCGGCCGTACGCCGCGGCGCTGCGGGTGGCGCTGGGCGAGCGGGTCCGCGCGGCCGAGCCCGGCGAGGTGCAGCGCGTCCACGGCGACCTGCACCTGGGCCAGGTGCTGCGCAGCAACGGCCGCTGGGTGCTGCTGGACTTCGAGGGCGAGCCGTCCGCGCCGCCCGCCGAGCGGTCCCTCCCGGACTCGCCGCTGCGCGACGTGGCCGGGATGCTGCGCTCGCTGGACTACGTGGCCGGGCACCACCGGCTGACCGCGACGAACTGGACGGTGGAGGACGAGCGGCGCGCCCGGCACTGGGCGCACGACGCGCAACGCGCGTTCCTCGCCGGGTACGCCAGCGAGTCCGGCGTCGACCTGCGGGCCGCCGGCGCGCTGCTGCGCGCCTACCAGCTCGACAAGGCGCTGTACGAGGTGCGGTACGAGGCGGCGAACCGGCCGGACTGGCTGCCGGTGCCGCTGCGGGCCGTGCGGGCGCTGGTCGGCGGGGCGTCGTGACGGCCGTCGTCACGCCGGCGCTCACCGACCTGGACCGCCACCTGGTCGCCGAGGGGCGGCACGAGCGGCTGTGGGAGGTGCTGGGGGCGCACGTCGTCGGTGACGGCGTGCGCTTCGCCCTCTGGGCGCCCGGCGCGCGTGCGGTGCGGGTGTGCGGCGAGTGGGGCGAGGCGGACCTGGCGCGCGACCCGCTGATCGCGGTGTGGCAGGCCGTCGTGCCCGGCGCGCGGGCGGGCCACCGCTACCGGTTCCGGATCCTGGGCGAGGACGGCACGTGGCGCGACAAGGCCGACCCGATGGCGTTCCGCACCACGCCGCCGCCCGCGGTGGAGTCCGTGGTGGCGCGCTCGCGGCACCGGTGGACCGACGGCGCGTGGCGGCACCGGCCCGACCGGATCAGCGTGTACGAGGTGCACCTGGGCTCCTGGCGGGCCGGCCTGGGCTACCGGGAGGTGGCTGAGCAGCTCGCCGACCACGTCGCCGGGCTGGGTTTCACGCACGTGGAGCTGCTGCCGCTGGCCGAGCACCCGTACGGCGGCTCCTGGGGCTACCAGGTGACGTCGTACTACGCGCCGACCGCCCGGCACGGCGGCCCGGACGACCTGCGGCACCTGGTGGACGTGCTGCACCGGCGCGGCATCGGCGTGATCCTGGACTGGGTGCCCGCGCACTTCCCCAAGGACGAGTGGGCGCTGGGGCGGCTGACCGGCGTTCCGGTGTACGAGCACCCCGACCCGCGTCGGGGCGAGCACCCCGACTGGGGCACCTACGTGTTCGACTTCGGCCGGCCCGAGGTGCGCAACTTCCTGCTGGCCAACGCGCTGTACTGGCTGGAGGAGTTCCACGTGGACGGTCTGCGGGTGGACGCGGTGTCGTCCATGCTCTACCGCGACTACTCGCGCGGTCCGGGGGAGTGGGAGCCCAACGAGTTCGGCGGCAACGAGAACCTGGAGGCCGTGGCGTTCCTGCGGGAGCTGACCGCGACCGTGGGCCGGTTGCACCCGGACGCGCTGCTGATCGCCGAGGAGTCCACCACGTGGCCGGGCGTCACGTCGCCGTCCGGCCTGGGCTTCGACCGCAAGTGGAACCTCGGCTGGATGCACGACACCCTGCGGTACTTCCGCGACGGCGACTACGACCGGCTCACGCTGCCCGCCCGGTACGCGTGGAGCGAGCGCTACCTGCTGCCCCTCTCGCACGACGAGGTCGTGCACGGCAAGGGCTCGCTGATCGCCAAGACCGGCGGCGCGGCGGGCCTGCGGGTGCTGCTCGCGCACATGTGGGCCCACCCCGGCGGCCAGGTGCTGTTCATGGGCGGCGAGCTGGGCCAGCCGCACGAGTGGGCCGACCACCGGGAGCTGGCCTGGGACCTGCTGGCCGACCCCGTGCACGCCGGCCTGTGCCGGCTGGTGGCCGCGCTGAACCGGGCGCAGGCCGCGCACCCGGCGCTGTACTCGTCCGACGACCGGCCGGACGGCTTCCGGTGGCTGGTGGACGACGACCCCGAGCGCGCGGTGGTGGCGTACGCGCGGTGCGCGCCCGGCGCGCCCGAGGTGGTGTGCGTGGCGAACTTCGGCGACCGGGCCCGTCCGGGCTTCCGGCTGCCGCTGCCGTCCGCCGGGGTCTGGCGGGTGCTGCTGCACACCGAGGACCCGGAGTTCGGCGGCGCCGGCGGCCCGGAGGCGGTCGTGGCCGTGCCGGACGACGGGCGGCCGGTGGCGGAGCTGGCGCTCGCCGCCCGGTCCGCGGTCTGGCTCGTCCGGGCCTGAGCACGCGACAAGGGGCTCGCAGGACGCCGCCGTCCTGCGAGCCCCTTCTCCGTGCGCGTGATCAGCTCGCCCGGCGGCGGTCGGCCAGGGCGGCGAACAGGCCCGCCGCGACGGCCAGCAGGCCGCACAGCAGCAACGAGAACCGGTAGCCCGACAGCAGCGCGGCCGCGGGCGCGTCGGCCACGGACGCGCCCGCCGGCAGCTCGCCCGCGGTGCGGCCCACCGCGAGGGCGGCGAACAACGCCACGCCGAGCGCGGAGCCGAGCTGCTGCGAGGTGTTGAACAGGCCGCCCGCGAGCCCCTGCCGGTCGTCGGGCACGCCCGCGGTCGCCGAGATGATGATCATGACGACCGCGGTGATGTTGCCGAACCCGACCAGGGCCGTGCCGACGAGCACCGCGGCCAACCCCGCCGCGCCGGCCGGCAACGTGGCCACCACCAGCGAGCCGACCGCCTGCGCGGCCACGCCGAGCACCATGGTGGCGCGGGAGCCGATCTTCGCCGAGATCCGCCCGGCGACGAACCCGGCGAGCATGGCGGTCAGGCCGAGCACCGAGAACGTCAGGCCCGTGCGCAGCGGCGTGTACCGCTCGATGACCTGGAGGTACAGCGTGACGATGTAGGTCGAGCCGACGAACGCGCCGATCAGCGCCAGGTTCGTCACGTTGGCGACCACCAGGGCGCGGAGCCTGAAGATGCCCAGCGGCACGAGCGGGTGCGGCGCCTTGTTCTCGATGAGCACGAACGCCACCAGCAGCACGGCCGACAACCCGAACGCGGTCAGCGTCGTCGCGCCGAGCCAGCCGTGCGTGTGCGCCACGGACAGCCCGTAGACGAGGCTGATCAGCGCCACCGTGACCGTGACCGCGCCGGGCAGGTCGAGCCGGACGCGGGTGGCGGGCCGGGCGACCTCCGCGATGAACACGACGGCGGCGATGCCGGTGACCAGGCCGATGGGCACGTTGATGAAGAAGACCCAGCGCCAGTTGAGCAGGTCGGTGAGGACGCCGCCGGCGATGACGCCGCAGACGAAGCCGAGCGAGAGGACCGCGCCCCAGACGCCGAGCGCCCGGTTGCGCGCCGGGCCCTCCGGGAACGAGGTGGTCAGCAACGCCAGCGCGGCCGGCGCCACGAACGCGGCGGCCAGGCCCTGCGCACCCCGCAGCACGACCAGCTGCACGGCGTCCTGCGCGAAGCCGGCGAACAGCGAGGCGATGCCGAACACCAGCAGCCCGGCGATGAACAGCCGCCGCTGCCCGTGCAGGTCGGCGACCCGCCCGCCGAGCAGCAGGCAGCCGCCGAAGGTCAGCGCGTACGCGCTGACCACCCATTGCAGGTCGTTGACCGGGAAACCGAGGTCGGTCTGGATCGTCGGCAGGGCGACGTTGGTGATGGAGAAGTCGAGGACGATCATGAACTGGGCGGCGCACAACAGCAGCAGGACCAGCCCGCTGCGCGCCCCGCCGGCGACCGGCTGACCGGCCCGCGTTTCGGCTGCACTGGACAACGTCGAACTCCCTCGGACGGATTGGAGAGCGGATTGCAGCTCCACTGTCCTGATCGCGGGCGAACCGATCCAGAGGTGCGGCCGTGCGGATGGGAAAATGCGCGCGGCTGTCGGGAGTTAACGTATTCGGCGGGTGTTCGGAATAGCGTCGGAAAATGGCCGGGCGGACGGGACGTAGGGTGTCACCGTGCCCAGGCCCCGGATCGTGACCGCCGTGCCGGTCGCCCTGCTCCTGCTCGCGATCGGGTTCGTCCTCGACGCGGTCACCATCGTGCACACGTTCGCCGACACCGACGAGGTCTTCGCGCTCGCGGGCACGAAGGACGACTCGATGAACGCCTCGCTCGCCGTCATGATCACCTGGGTGATCGACGCCGCCTCGCTGGTCGTCATGGCCGGGTCGGCGGTCCTGCTGTCGTTCGCCGTGGTCGCCCTGTTCGACGGTCGGCCGTCGGGCCGGGTGCTCGCGCTGGTGGGCGTCGTGCCGCACGTGCTCTACACGGCGTTCTCGCTGACCCGGATCGGCTGGCGGGACCGGGCCGCGCTCGACCCGAACGACCTGAGCGCCTACTTCGACCCCGCCACCACGCCGTGGTTCGTCCGGTTCGCCGACCTCGCGGCGGTGCCGTTCGGCTTCGCGGGCGCGACGGCCGCGCTGGTGCTGCTCCTGCTGCCCGCGACCCGGCGGTGGGTCGAGCGCGGTCGGGTGGCGGACGCGGGGACGTGACGGGGCGGGAGGTCGGGCCGCGGGGACGCGGCGCGGCGGTGGCCCGGGCGGAACCGGGCGGCCGGGGCGCGACGCGGCGGTGGTTCGCGCGGGCGGCGCGGCGGCTGCCGGAACACCCCCCGCCCCGGCGGACCCGGGGGACCGCCGCGCCACCGGTGGGTTGCCGCGCTAACTCGCGGCGCAGGAGACCGAGGGCCACGTCCAGTTGCCGTTGGCCTGGATGGTCACGCCCCAGTTGTTGCCGCTGCCGTTCGGCCGCGCGGTGAGGGTCTGCGCGTTCGGGTAGCTCGCCTGCACGTTCCAGGTCGCCAGGACCTTTGCGGGCGACGGCACGTTCATCGTCACCGTCCAGTTGGACGAGCCGCTGACCGCCACGTTCAGGTTGTACCGGTCGCTCCACCGCTCACCCGCGGAGAGGGTCGCGGTGCAGCCGCCGCTGCCCGGGTTGCCCGTGCCGGGGGTGCCGCCGCCGGGCACCCCGTCGACCGTGATGTTGGAGTTGCCGCTGCTCTGGTAGCCCTCGGTGGCCATGATCATGTAGTAGTGGCTGCCGAGGTTCATGCCGTTGCGGGCCCAGGCGTCGAAGTGGTTGCCCGACGTGATGGTGCCGCCGGTCTTCTTCGACTGCCGGACGCTCCAGTACTGGTCGAAGGTGCGCGTCCCGTCGATGGACGGCGCGTTCGTCCGCGTCGTCTTGTAGATGTCGTAGGTGCCGCCGTCGCTGGTGACCGTGCCCTTGTACTGGCCGGTCGGCCGGTAGGTGCCCCAGTTGTCGACGATGTAGTACTCCACGAGCGGGTTGCGGGTCCAGCCGTAGAGGGTCAGGTAGGCGTTCCCGGACGGGTTGAAGCTGCCCGAGTAGTTCACCGTGCGCCGCCCGCCGGTCGCCCAGCCCTTGCCCGCGACGAAGTTGCCGGTGTTGCGCCACGACGTGCTGTAGTTGCCGCCGGACCCCAGTTCCATCGAGACCGTGCCCTGGCTGTCGGTCCAGAACGAGTAGAAGTAGCCGTTGTTGGTGCCCTCTTGATTCGTGGTGACCGCCGCCTGGGCGTTCGACGCCACGATCGCCATGAGCAAAAAGGTGATCGCGGTCAGCGGGACCAATCTCCCGCCTTTGATCTTGCCGGACATCGGCGAAATTCCTCTCAGCCGCGCTGCTGATCGACGTGAAATAGAATCAAGTCGGCCGCCGGCGCGTGTCAACAGTTTGCGAAACTTTCCGGTCGGGTTCGCCGAACGGATTTCCCGGACGCCGCGCCCCGGTGAACGGCCGTGGGGGGGGGGGGCCCCCGGGGGGCGGGGCCCCGCC
>NZ_JBHYXZ010000068.1:14940-25575 GCF_042752395.1 Actinosynnema sp. NPDC059335
TGGCCAAACGCGCGCGGGGGGGACGCCCGCCGTTTGGCCCCGGCGGGCCCCCCGGGTGCCGGGGGGGCGCCCCCGGGCCCGGGGGGGCCGCGGGCCCCGCGGCGGTCGTCGGTCAGCTGGCGGTGCAGGTGAGCACCGGGGCGCCGGGCGCGCCGGTGGACGAGCCCAGGAACCCGAACGTGGTGCTGCCGCCGGCCGCCACGGAGCCGTTGTGGGCGGCGTTGCGCGCGGTGACGGTCGAGCCCTGGCTGGTCACCGTCGCGTTCCACGCCTGGGTGATCGTCACGCCGGCGGGGTTGGTCCACGACACGGTCCAGTTGCCGATCGGCGTGGCGCCCGCGGTGACCCGGACCTCGCCCTGGAACCCGCCCTGCCACTGGTTGACCACCGTGTACGTCGCCGAGCACCGTGCGCCGCCGGGCTGCGTGGTCGTGGTGGCCGTCGTCGTGGTGGTCGTGGTGCTGGTCGGCGTGGTGGTCGAGGTCGGCGTGGTGGAGCCGCCCCAGCCCTGCGTCGAGTCGAGCCACGCCGCGCGGCGCAGCATCCAGTCGCGCATGGCCTGCACCTGGCCCTGCCACGTGGGCGCGGTCGGGGTGCGGAAGAAGCCGACCGTCGGCGAGCCGAGGTTCGGCCAGCGCTGGAAGTTGCGCTGGGCGCCGTTGGTCAACGGCCGGGCCAGGTTGTCGATCCGGGTCTGCAACGCGGTGTCGGACAGCGGCCCGCGGCGCAGCGACTGCCAGCGCGCCTTCGCCTGGTTGACGAACGCCGGGTCGCGCAGGAGCTGGTTGAACCAGTCGTTGGCCACCGGCTGCCGGGTCTGGAGGTACTGCCAGCCCGCCGTCTGGTCGTTCTGGAAGAACCCGCCGACGCCGTAGGTGAGGTCGAAGTCCCACAGCGGGCCCGCGACGATCCTGCCGTCCCGGTCCTTGTGGAAGTGGGCGCTGCGCAGGTAGGCGTCCATGCCGCGGCTCAGCTCGTTGAGGATCATGTGGTCGATGAACGACGGCACGTCGATGTATTTCGCGTAGCCCGTGGTCGGGTCGGCGAAGTTCGGCGCGCGCAACACGTCGTGGAATTCCTGGACGTACCCGCGCAACCACTCCTTCTGCTGGGCGTTCAGCGGGTCCGGGTCGGCCACCTCCAGGTAGTTCCAGCAGGTGTTCGTCGGCCCGGTGCACGGCAGCGTCGGCTCCTCGGCGGCCATCCACTCGAACTTGAAGATGTACCCGCCGGAGATCGCGGGCAGGGTGGTGTCGTCCTCGTCCAGGCCCTTGAGGTCAAGCCGGTTCTTCGAGTTCTTGATCGTCTCGACGAGCATGTAGACGCCCATGTAGTCGCTCGCGCCCACCGGCGTGGTGTCCGTGTTGAGGTAGAACTCCACGAACCGGTACCGCGGGGCGTGCAGGCCCAGCTCGCGGCCGAGGTCGTAGGAGAACGCCTCGCGGATCAGCGACTTGTCCGGGAACGGGCCGCGCAGCACCCAGTCGGAGTCGGCGGGCATGCCGAGCACCGGGTAGTCGGCGTCGTCGTTGTCGTTGTCCCAGAACTCCAGCCGGTACGGCGTCTTCTCGAACGAGGCCGACGACTGGCCGCGCAGCCGGAAACCGGCCCGCGTGGCGACCGACGGCGTCGCGGCCAGCGACGTGGTGCCGCCCGCGCCCGGCTCGAAGATCATGGTCGCGCCGTCGAAGTACTCCCGCTGCGGCTTGCCCTTGCCGTAGGAGTCGATCACGACCAGCGGCAGGTCGTGCGCCGTGGTGCTGGCCTCGCGGGCCACGTACATGGCCGTGCCGGGCGCGCCGGACGCCGCCTGGTTGACGAACGCCTGCGCGCGGAGCTGCGTGGTGGTGGTGAACCGCAGCGGCGTGCCGGAGTAGAGGGTGGACTGGGCGGTGGGCAGTTGCCCGTTCGTGGTGTAGCGGATCTGCGCGCCGGCGATCGCCGTGCTCAGCGACACCGACACCTGGCCCTGGAACGTGCCGCTGGGCACGGAGAACGCGATGTCGCCGACGAGGTCGTCGGCCGCCGCCGCGGCGGCGACGGAGTCCGCGGTGGCGCCGGTCGTCGTGGCGGCCCCGGGTTCGGCGCCGGCCGAGAGCGGCACGAGCAGTCCGGCCAGCAGCACGGCGGCGACCGCGAGCCCGTGGGTGCGATGTGCTGCCGCGGCGCCGTTGCTGCGGGAGGTCAAACGCACGATGCCTCCTGTTCGGGTCGGTGGGAGAGGGTGGTGGCCGCGACCGCGGCCACCGGCGGCGGGGCGTCGCGGAAGTGGGGGGGGGGGGGGGGCGGGGCCCCCGGGGGGCGCGGCGCCCCCCGGGAGGCCCGCGCGGCCCCGGGGCGGGGGGGGGGAGAGAGCGCGCGGCGGCCCGCCCGCGGCGCAGGGTGCGCCGCCACGGCGCGTCCGGGAGGTCCAGCCGGAGCGCGGCCAGGCCGGTGGCGTACTTGGAGATGCGGACGGGACGCACCCCCCGCTGCCACAGCAGGCGGTCGACCGGGGTGGCGGCCGACGCGGACTTGGTCTCGACCACCGCGAGGCCGGACAGGTGCAGCGCGGAGTCGCCGTGCCGCCAGGACAGCGCGGTGTCCAGGGTGACCCGGCTCGCGGTCGCCGGCAGGAACAGGGTGGTGCGGCGGTAGTCGGTCACCAGCACCGGGTCGAGCGGTCCCGCCGCGCCGGCGCCGATCGACTCGCGGGCGAGCGCCTCGTCGACGAAGTCGCGGCCGGGGCGCACGGTTTCGCGGTCGTGCGGGTGGTACGGCAGCCGGTGCTTGGTGATGCTGCCCCGCGCCCCGCTGATCTTGACCTCCAGCCAGCACTGCGCGGAGTCCACATAGGTCCGGGTGCGGACCTTGAAGCGGCGACGCCTGCGGTAGGCCGCGGCGTGGTAGCTGACCAGGCGCGGGGTGTCGAAGTAGACCGACTCGTAGCGGAACGTCCGCGCGCCGTCGATCTCCAGCACCCTCGCGTGCGGCGCGATCTGCTCCAGCAGGCGCGGCAGCGCGTCGGCGGGCACCACGTACTTGCGGTCCACCCTGGTCTGGAGCGCGGCGCGTTCGACCAGTTCGGCCAGCCCCACCGGGTCGAGGCCCGCGAGCGCGGGCACGGGGGTCGTCGCGGTCATCGGCGGGCCCCGGTGGCGGCGGGCGCGCTCGGCGCGGAGGCGGGGACGCGGGCGTTCGCCGCGTACCGGACGTCGACGACCGTGGTCTCGTTCACCAGGTCCAGCCGCTGCACGGTGGCGCTGTGCACCCTGGCGTTGAGCAGCTGCTCCAGGTGCGCCACGAGCGTGACGTGGTCGGTGATCGCCGAGTCCAGCACCAGGACCTGGTGCCGGTAGGAGCGGAACAGCCGCCGGTGGTCGCCGAGGAACATCACCAGCACGATGAGCGCCATCAGGCCGCCGTTGAGCCACGGCGAGCCGGTGCTCAGCGCGCCGAGCAGGCCGAGGGCGAGCGCGGAGAAGTAGTACGCGACCTCGTGCTGGTCCAGTTCCGTGGAGCGCAGGCGGATGATCGACAGCACGCCGAACAACGCCATGCCCAGGCCGATGCCCGCGCCGGTGTTGCTGGTGCTCAGGGCGCTCGCCACGGCCAGCACGCCGATGTTCACCCCGAGGTAGGCGACCACCAGGTCGCGACGGCGGTGGCGCGGGAAGTACAGCCCGAAGACGAGCAGCACCACCGCGCAGATGTCGATCGCGAACAGGACGAGTCGTGGCATCTCGTTCGTTCCTCCTGAGCCGCAGGCCGAGGGTCGGCTGGGCACCGCCCGCTTCTTGGCGGGGGTCTGCAGGACGGTCGCCGAAACTTTCGCACTTTACGGTAAACTTTCGGGATCCCGCTCGAAACGATAGGGGGCGTCCGGGTGTCGCGTCAATGAACTGCCGGTGTACGGCGACGGTTCGGAAGGTGGACTGTTGCCTGGTAGAGCCCATTCGGCTGCGATCCTTGCCGCCTTTTGGCAGCCGGGCGGGTCAGTACGGACCGTAGTCTTCCCTTGTCGCCTCGTATCGAAAGTTTCGGACGTGCGGTGCCGGATGTGCGGCTACGGCGGTCTCAAGAACTGGACGGCCAGTGGGTGAGCAGGGTGTGGAGGGCGTCCAGCGCCCGCGCCCACGAGTCCCCGGTGTCGCGCGGGTGGTGGCGGAACCCGCCCGAGGCTTCCAGGGACGTGAAGCCGTGGAACGCGCTGTGCAGCAGGCGCACCGCGTCGGTCTCGTCCGGCTCGGGCAGGCGGTAGCCGCGCAGGATGGCCCGGGTCAGCTCGGAGTGCCGGTTCGCCCGGCTGTCGGCCGCGAGGGCGGGCGTCAGGTCGACCCGCATCGCCGCGTACCGGCCGGGGTGCTCCTTGGCGTAGTCCCGGTAGGCGTGGGCGAAGGCGACGAGCGCGTCCTTGCCCGCGCGCCCGGCCAGCGCCGAGGCCGCCCGGTCGGCCAGTTCGGACAACGCCAGCACGGCCACCCGCTCGCGCAGGTCCTGCGCGTTGCGGACGTGCGAGTACAGGCTCGCGTCCTTGACGCCGAACCGGCGCGCGAGCGCGGAGACGGTCAGGTTCTCGAACCCCACCTCGTCGGCCAACTCCGCCGCCGCCCGCACCAGCCGTTCGGCCGTCACGCCCGCGCGTGCCATGTCGCCCCCCCGCTGTCGGCCGGCTCCGCAGAAAAACCTAGGAGGTCTAGGCTAGCGCATAATGGTTTGGCCTTGGCGGCTTGCTGACGTAGCTTCGAGGGCATGGAACCCGTGACCGAGCGCGAGATCCGCGCGTCGTTCATCAACTGCTCGAAGGGCGAGGCCAAGCGGCTGGCCGTGCCGGGCGACCTGGCCGCGCGACCGTGGGAGGACCTGGACTTCCTCGGCTGGCGCGACCCCACCGCGCCGCAGCGCGCCTACCTCGTCGCCCCGTCCCCCGACGGCCTGGTGGGCGTCGCCCTGCGCATGGCGACGCCCCAGGCGGGCCAACCGCGGCGCACCATGTGCTCCGTGTGCCTGACCGCCCACCAGGGCGACGGCGTGTGCCTGATGACGGCGCGCAAGGCGGGGCGCAGCGGGCAGCAGGGCAACTCCGTGGGCCTGTACCTGTGCGCGGACCTGGCGTGCTCGCTGTACCTGCGGGGCAAGAAGGAGGCCGGGCCGGGCGCGCGGCTGCACGAGTCGCTCACGACGGAGGAGAAGGCCGAGCGGACCGCCGCCAAACTGGCCGGCTTCCTGGCCCGCGTGACGGGGTGAGCATTGCTCGGAAAT
This sequence comes from Actinosynnema sp. NPDC059335, assembly GCF_042752395.1. Classification (NCBI taxonomy): domain Bacteria; kingdom Bacillati; phylum Actinomycetota; class Actinomycetes; order Pseudonocardiales; family Pseudonocardiaceae; genus Actinosynnema; species Actinosynnema sp. NPDC059335. Next base: position 20,182 of record NZ_JBHYXZ010000068.1, read on the forward strand.
AATTCCCGGCGTGCCGGAATACCCTGACGCCGGACCAATTCGCGTTAATATCGGCGCGGGCTGGTCCGGTGGTTCCGGGGGGCGCGCGTGGCGAGAACCAGGCGAATGGTGTGCTTGGCGAATTCCCGGAAGAATTCGGGTCGTTGTGTCGCGGGAATGGTGATCGGTCGGGGCGGCCCCGAATGGGTGCGGCCGGTCGGCGGCCGGCCGGGGCACGAGGTGTCGGCCGTGGAGCGCCGCTACGCCGACGGGGCCGAACCCGAGGTCCTGGACGTGATCGCGGTGCCCCTGATCCGGCGCCGGCCGTTCGGCGTCCACCGCGAGAACTGGCTGTTCGACCCCGCGGTCCGCTGGGAGCGCGTCGGTCGGATCGGGTGGGACGCGTTATGCCGCTTCGAGGAGCGACCGCGCGGCTTGTGGGTCGACGGCCACCACACGTCCGCCGGTGTCAACGACCGCGTTCCGGTCGAATTGCGCGACCGACTGCTAGACTCGCTGAGATTGATCCGAGTCCCCCGGGTGACGATCGAGGTGAGCCCCGCGCATCCCCGTGCGAGCACACGACTGCCGGTGGTCCGGGCGCGATTCCGCTACGCGGGTTCGACGTACGCGTTGAAGGTGACCGATCCGATGTGCGAAGAGAGGTTCCGCGCCGCGGGTCTCGGCAATCACCGCCTGGGTGAGTCGTTCCTGACGGTGAGCCTGGGCGAGGAGTTCCAGGGCAGCTTCTTCAAGCTGGTGGCGGCGATCGTGGAGCGCCCCGGCGCCGGGCGCGGTGGCCCGCGATGACGCCTCGCGCGGTGCTCACCATCGGGCACTCCGTGCACGACCTGCCCACCTTCGTGCGACTGCTCCGCCGGCACCGCGTCTCGGCCGTCGCCGACGTGCGCTCGGTCCCGCTCAGCCGGTTCACGCCGCAGTTCAACCGCGGCGCGATCGAGCGCGGCCTGCGGGACGCGGGGATCCGGTACGCCTTCCTCGGCAAGGAGCTCGGGGCGCGCACCGAGGACCCGGGCTGCTACGTCGACGGCCGGGTCCGGTACGAGCTGCTGGCGAAGACCCCGGAGTTCCTCGGCGGGATCGAGCGGCTGCTCAGGGGCGCGCGGACGGAGCGGATCGCGGTCATGTGCACGGAGGGCGAACCGCTGGACTGCCACCGCACGATCCTCGTCGCGCGGGTGCTCGACGAGCACGGCGTGCCGGTCGGCCACGTCCACGGCGACGGCCGGGTCGAGGGGCACGCCGACGCGATGACGCGGCTCATGGCCGGGTTCGGGCTGGCGGAGGACGACCTGTTCCGCACCAGGGCCGAGCGGCTGGAGGAGGCGCTGAGCCGGCAGGAGGCCCGGATCGCCTACGTCAACGACGACCTCCGCGAGGACGGGGCGGCCGAGGTGTGAACATCTTCACCATCGGGTTCACCAGGAAGTCCGCGGCGAGGTTCTTCGGCCTGCTGCGCGGTTCGGGCGCGCGCGCCCTGGTCGACGTGCGGTTGAACAACGTCTCGCAGCTGGCCGGGTTCGCGAAGCGGGACGACCTGGCGTTCTTCCTCTCCGAGCTGTGCGGCATGTCCTACGCGCACCGGCCCGACCTGGCGCCGACGCAGGACATGCTCGACGCGTACAAGAAGCAGGGCCTCGGCTGGGCGTCCTACGAGCACCGGTTCCTGGAGTTGATGCGCGACCGTCGCGTCCGGGACGTCCTCCCGCGCGAACTGGTCGACAACGCGGTCCTGCTGTGCAGCGAGGACCAGCCGCACCACTGCCACCGCCGGCTGGTCGCGGAGCACCTCGCCGAGCACTGGGGCGACGTGGCGGTCCACCACCTGACCTGAGACCGGGGCGTTCCGGTGAACCCGCGCCGTCCACAAGGGAACACCGCGGCGACGCGCTCCCGCCCCGGTTCGCCGAGGGAAAAAGGACGTGGGGCGCGGCGGTCGCGCGGGTAGGGTTGGGGTGTTCGGGGGCGCCGTGGCCTCTTCGTCGCGCCCATCTTTCCTCTGGGGGATCTACGCATGACTTCCGCAGGTGTGTCCGACGCCGTGACGTCGTCACCACCGCCCGCGCTCAGCCGCGCCGACCGCGCCGTCATCGGCGTGCTGCTCGTGGCGACCTTCGTGGTCATCCTCAACGAGACCATCATGGGCGTCGCGCTGCCCGTGCTGCTCACCGAGTTGGACGTCACGGCCGCGGTGGGGCAGTGGCTCACGGCCGGGTTCCTCCTGACCATGTCGGTGGTCATCCCGATCACCGGCTACCTGATCCAGCGGGTGCCCACGCGCGTGCTGTACGGCGTGGCGATGAGCCTGTTCAGCGCGGGCACCCTGATCGCGGCGCTCGCGCCCGGCTTCGCCGTGCTCCTCGCCGCGCGGGTCGTGCAGGCGTGCGGCACGGCGATCATGCTCCCGCTGCTCATGACGACCGTCATGACGCTCGTGCCGCCGGCCCGCCGCGGCGCGGTGATGGGCAACATCTCGATCGTCATCTCGGTCGCGCCCGCCATCGGGCCCACGGTCTCCGGCGTGGTCCTGGACCTGTTCAGCTGGCGGGCCATGTTCTGGGTCGTGCTGCCGATCTCGGTCACCGCGCTGGTGCTCGGCCTGCGCTGGGTGACGCGCATCGGCGAGTCGAGCAGCGCGCCGATCGACGTGCTGTCGGTGGTGCTGTCGGTGTTCGGGTTCGGCGGCCTGGTCTACGGCCTGTCGAGCATCGGGCACAGCGGCGGCGGGTCGTCGGCCGCGCTGTGGGGCTCGCTCGCGGTCGGCGTGCTGGGCATCGCGGCGTTCGTGCTGCGCCAGGTGTCTCTCCAGCGGCGGGAACGGGCGCTGCTGGACCTGCGCACGTTCGGCTTCCGCTCCTTCACCCTGGCCAGCGTCCTGATGATGGTGATGATGGGCCTGCTGCTGGGCGTCGTCACGATCCTGCCGATCTACACCCAGAACGTGCTCGGGCTCGACCCGCTGGCCACCGGCCTGCTGCTGCTCCCCGGCGGCCTGCTCATGGGCCTGCTGTCGCCGTTCGTCGGCCGGCTCTACGACCGGGTCGGCCCGCGCCTGCTGCTGATCGTGGGCACGATCGCGACCAGCGGTTCCCTGTGGGTGGCCACGACGTTCGACGCGTCCACGTCCGCGGTGCTCGTCCTGGTGTTCCACCTGGCGCTGAGCCTGGGCCTCGCGTTCTCGTTCACGCCGCTGTTCTCGTCCGGCCTGGGCGCGCTGCCCGCGCGGCTGTACTCCCACGGCAGCGCGATCTTCAGCACGACGCAGCAGCTGGCCGCCGCGGCCGGCGTGGCGCTGCTGGTCAGCGTGATGAGCGCGCGGGCCGCCGGGCTGGCCGCGTCCGGCGAGTCCGGGGTCGGCGCGGAGATGGGCGGCATGCACGCGGCGATCCTGCTGGCGGCGGTCCTGTCCCTGGTGGCGGTGGCCGGCGCGTTCCTCGTCCAGCGCGGCAAGGCCGAGGCGGGCCCCGAGGGCGCGGCGCACGTGTAGCGACCCCGCGCGGGGGCGGAAAACGTTTCGCCCCCGCGTTCCGGCCCGCAATTGTTCACCATTGTGAAACCGCAGGGCCGTGGCCGAAAAAGTTCGGCGACATTGCTTCCCCCGACCGGCTGCGTTAGCGTGCCCGGGATGCTCCCGCCCGCGTTTGCGCTGTTCAGAAGCGTGAACGCGGACCGCTTCCGCGTCACTTCGAGGGAGAAACAATGAGGTTCACGTCCCTTGCCGCCGGCACCGCATTGGTCGCCGCGGCGGCCGTCGCATTACCGGCGCCGGCGTCCGCCGCGACCGCGCGTCACGAAGCCGAATCCGCCGTGTGCGCCGGCGCCGTCGACGCCGACTGGTCCGGTTTCTCCGGCACGGGGTTCTGCAACGCGGACAACGCCGTGGGCGCGCACGTGCAGTTCACCGTCACCGCCGCCACGGCGGGCACGGCCACGGCCGTGGTCCGCTTCGCCCACGGCGGCACGGCCGCCCGACCCGCCGACCTGGTGGTCAACGGCGCCACTGCGGCGTCGGTGTCCTTCGAGCCGACCGGGGCCTGGTCGACGTGGGCGTCCAAGGCGCTCACCGTCGCGGTGCCCGCGGGCACGAGCACGATCCGGCTCAGCCCGACCACGTCGTCCGGCCTGCCGAACGTCGACTACCTCGACTTCACCGCGGCCGACGCGCCCGCGCCCGCCGCCGCGCTGTACGTCGCGCCCAACGGCGACGACAACAACCCCGGAACCCTCGCCGCGCCGCTGCCTACCATCCAGCGCGGCGTCGACCTGGCCCAACCCGGCACGACGATCCACGTCCGCGGCGGCACCTACGCGCCGGCCACGAACATCCAGCTCCTCAAGAACGGCACCGCGAGCCTGCCGATCACGCTGCGCAACTACAACAACGAGCGCGTCGTGATCGACGGTGAGAACATGCCGTACACGCCGGGAGCCGTCGGTTCCAGCATCCCGCGCGCCGAGCGCGGCGCGATCCACATCGAAGGCGACCACTGGCGGCTGATCGGCCTGGAGATCGTCCACGGCCCGTACGGCGTGTTCGGCCTCGACACCAACAACACCGTGTTCGAGCGGCTCGTCACCCGGGACAACTACGAGTCGGGCCTGCACCTGCAGGGCGCGTCCGCCGACAACCGGATCGTCAACCTCGACTCCTACGGCAACCGCGACCCGCGCAAGAACGGCGAGAGCGCCGACGGCCTGGCCATCAAGGAGGGCTCCGGCACGGGCAACGTCGTGCGCGGCGCGCGGCTGTGGCACAACTCCGACGACGGCCTGGACTACTGGATGTTCTCCTCGCCGATCCTCACCGAGAACAGCCTGGCCTGGGGCAACGGCTTCAACCGCTGGAACCTGCCCGACTTCACCGGCGACGGCAACGGGCTCAAGCTGGGCGGCAACTCCGTCGCCGCCGACCACACCGTGCGCAACACGATGACGTGGGACAACGCGGCGGGCGGTTTCGTGGACAACAACAACCCCGGCCGGCACCGGATCGAGCGCAGCACCGCGTGGGACAACCCGAAGACCGGCTTCCGGTTCGACCGCTCGGCCTCCGCCCTGACGAAGAACCTGGCGGCGGCCAACGGCACGAACGCCTCGCTGGGCTCGAACTCCTCCGGCAGCGGCAACTCGTGGGACCTCGGCGGCTCGTGGTCGTTCACGAGCACGGACCCGGCCACGATCACGGGGCCGCGCCGCGCCGACGGCTCGATCCCGTCCTCCCCCTTCCTGCGCCCCGCCAACGGCGCGGACGTGGGGGCGCGCTTCTGACACCTCGCCGTGGACACCTCGCCGGGGAAGCGGGGGGGGGGGGCGCCCCCCCCCCCCCCCCCGGGGGGGGGGGCCGCCCCCCCCCCCCCCCAGCGATAAAGATGTTTAGGTGTGGAGGATAATTGT